>DBFXIC010000234.1:0-2999 GCA_048455095.1 Anaeromassilibacillus sp. | reverse complement strand
GGGAAGAGAGCGTGTCGAAAGCCTGACAAAAAGCGCTAACAGGCGCGTAGCAGGCACAATGTGCCTATCAGGGGTTTGGGGATGCCCCAATCAGCAATCAGCCGGTTTTGCGTCAGGCAGAACCGGCTGATTTTTGCAGTTCCTTATAAGGACTGCCCTGCTTGCTACGATTATGCCAGATTTGAGATAACAGCAGCAGGCAGGGCAGGAAGAATGAAACCGAGAAGATCCCTTACAAGCCCAGACCTTACGCGAAAATGCAGTCTCCTGGTCAATGCATTCAAATTGGTATTAAGGGGAGCGTCCCTCCGAGGTTGCCTGCTGGTCCTTCACATCAAGAGCATCCAACTCCATCTTGGGTCTTGAGTTGACGCTTGTCCTGTCTTTTGTTACACTAAGCGAATAATGAAGCTTGAGAGTGGTGGTGTCATGCGTTCCAAACGCGCCTCCAGTTTGCGCACCCAGTTGATTTTGCTGGTTTGCATCGTAACCATACTGCCATTTCTGGTGGGCCAATGGACATCCTATCAACACACGGCAGTTGTTATTCAGGAAAACCTGAGTGATCAGAGCAGACAAAATGTGGAGCAGACCCAAAAAACTCTGAATGTCACTTTGGCTTCGTATGAAAATCTGCTGTATCAGCTGTATACTGATGATGAGATCGTGGCAGCGTGCAACGAGCTGATGGAAGGCAAGGATGTGGCGGTGGCAAATAACCGGTTGCGTCTTGCCGTACAGGCAAAAGCCTATGCAAAACCATATATCCAGGCCATCACGGTTTTGTTCAGCGATGGAAAGTTCGTTGGTTATGACAAACTGACGGCGTCGGTCGTTCGCAGTGCATGGATGGATGCCTGGGATTTGGAGGCAATGTTTGAGCAGGTGGTTGCCACCAACACCACACACTATTTCCCCACAGCTTACGCGACCACCATCATGGGCGTTCCTTACAACATGTTTCATATCGCCCATCGCGTAATCGACTATCGTCATGTAGAAACGCGCCATGCTGTGATTGTGCTGACAATCGATGAAACAATGCTCTCCTCGATTTGCAACGAGAATTGGCAGGAAGGAAACACGGCGCATTCCTTCTACCTGCTTGCAGACAGCAACGGCATGGTCGTATCTGCACCGAGGCAGGAAATGCTCGGTCAACATATCAACCCACAGGACACAGACGGATTGCAGTATGCAAAAGCCTGTGGTTTGCTGCCCGGACGCACTCTGACATCGGATTCCATCGCGGTAGAACTCACGGGTTGGACGCTGTACTATTTTCAGGATCAAACCGGGCTGTACGACCAGTTGTCCAAACGCCAAAGCCTGGTGCTGTGGATGATGCTGTTTTCGCTTGTGATACTGGTAGGGGGCATTGTCATTCTCATACGCTATCTCACCCGCTCCGTGGACGTCGTGAGCAGAGCCATGCAAAACGCAGCGGGAGGCGATCTGTCTGTACGGATTTCGGAAAACGAGCGAATGCCGCGTGAAACGGCTATCATTACGCGCCAGTTTAACGCCATGATGGATGATATCAACACGCTGATGCATGACATTCAAAGCGTTTCAGAAAGGCAGCGGGACGCCGAGATTGCCATGTTGGAAGCACAGATCAATCCGCATTTTCTCTATAATACATTGGATACCATCAACTGGATGGCCATTGATCAGGATGCGTTTGATGTGTCCAACGCCATCACGGCGCTTGCGCGCATTCTGCGCTATGGCATTGAAGGCAGCAATCAGGTAGTTACCGTGCGCGAGGAAACGGAATGGCTCAAACAGTACCTGACCTTGCAACAGCTCAGACTGAAAAATTCACTTAGGGTGGATATTCGTGTGGATGACAATGTGCTCGCCCTGCCCATTCATAAGCTTCTGCTTCAGCCATTTGTGGAAAATGCAATTCTGCACGGGTTCGAGGGCGTCAAACGCTCACACGAGCTGTCGGTAAGCATCGAAAGACAGACCGACCATCTTTGCATCCACATTCGGGACAACGGCAAAGGAATGTCACAGAAGCAATGTGAGCTGTTGCTGCAGGGACATTCCGAAGCAGACAAGCATCACATTGGTGTGCGCAATGCTTTGGAACGCATGCATATGTATTATGGCAGCGCCGCAAAGGTTCGCATTGAAAGCGTGCCCGATGAAGGGACGACCATCGTGCTGCTGCTTCCGCTTCTTGAGGAGGAAAAGTCATGAGGATCGCCATTGTAGAAGACGAGCCCCGTATCCGTGAAGGCATCCATAAACTGTTGGCACGGACAAATGATTCTTTCATCGTTGTGGGAGAAGCGGAGAACGGCCGTGAAGGTGTGAGACTGATCTTGCGGGAAAGGCCCGACGTTGTCATTGCGGATGTGCGGATGCCCGAGATGGACGGCATTGAAATGATTGCCGCCGTGCAGGAGAAGGGGCAAAACCCCGTGGTCATCGTCTTAAGTGCTTATTCAGACTTCGCCTACGCCCAGCGTGCCATGAAGCTGGGTGTTCGGGAATATCTGGTGAAGCCCGTCGTGGTTGATGAATTGATTGGTGCGGTACGCCGCGCGCAGGAAATCGTTCAGCGGCAAAATCAGACTCGTCATGGTCTGCGCACCCGAACGGAAATGCTGGCTGGAGCGCTTTATGCCGACGAGGCTTTTTCTGATCAGGCACGGGAATACGCCCGGGAAAACCTTGAGCTTTCGCCTCAAACGTCTTTCGCGCTGCTGCTTTTGCGCCCCATTTCCTCCCTTGAACGTTTTGACGCAGCAAAGGCGCAAAAGCTGACAGGTGAGTCATGCGTTACGCTTGCTCCCACCGCGCAAGGCGACGTTCCCTTTGTATGGGTAAATCACGAGCAACCAGACGAATTGCTGTATATAATCGAAAAAAAACTGCTTCCGCAATGGCGGGAGCAGGGCTGTTTTGTTGCAATCATGGGAAATTGTACCGGCTTGGATAATTTGCACCCGTTGTACCAATCACTGCTGGAATATATTGCATAT
>DBFXIC010000233.1:0-40357 GCA_048455095.1 Anaeromassilibacillus sp. | reverse complement strand
TCATGTAGAATACTTTTATAGTATACCCGCCTTTCCCGGAAATGTCAAGTTTATTTTTCAAATTTGAAAAAATATTTTATACTCGGCGCGGACAGGCCGAAAACGGACTTAACACGTCTGCACCATCCTGCGCTTTTCAAGGGATGATCGGTTCCATGCTCCTGTTGCGAATGCTGCCGCATTTCATCGATTCTATCCTATATGCAATGCGTCAATTCCGTTTGATAAACCTCTCTGTACGTTCCCTTGCCGCTGGACGTGATGTGCAAAATGTGGTAAACTGATTAGGAATATATGAAACGAAAGGAACCTGGTTATGGAATACAAAATTTCCGACCGCGTGCAGACACTTAAGCCGTCTGCCATCCGCGAAATCTTCAAGTATGCGGCGGACCCGACGGTCGTCTCTCTTTCCGCCGGCAACCCCGCGCCCGAGGCCTTCCCCGCCAAGGAGATCGCTGAAATTTCTTCCCGCATTCTGCTGGAGCACCCGGTGGATGCCCTGCAGTACGGCCTGACGGAGGGCTATCTGCCCCTGCGCCAGCATCTGACCGCCTATATGAAGGAAAAACACAACGTCGGCCGCGATTTCGATGACATCCTCATCACTTCCGGCGCGCAGCAGGTGATGGATCTCACCACGAAATCCCTGTGCAACGAGGGCGACGTCGTGATTTGTGAGGCCCCCAGCTTTATCGGTTCCCTAAACACCTTCCGCTCCTACAACGCCCGCCTGCGCGGCGTTCCCATGGAAGCGGACGGCATGGACATGAACGAGCTGGAACGTGCCTTAAAAGAAGAGCCGAACGCCAAATACATCTATACCATCCCGAATTTTCAAAACCCCTCCGGCATCACCATGAGCTTGGAAAAGCGCAAGCAGCTCTATGCGCTGGCGAAAAAGTACGGCGTACTGATTCTGGAAGACAATCCCTATGGCGATATCCGCGTCAAGGGGGAATATATCCCGTGCATCAAGTCGATGGACGAGGACGGCATCGTGATTTATGCCGGCACCTTCAGTAAGGTCGTTTCGCCGGGCATGCGCGTGGGCTATGCCATCGCGCCGAAGGCGCTGCTGCAAAAGCTGGTGGTCTGCAAGCAGGGCGCGGACGTACATACCTCCATGTGGGGCCAAATCATCTGCCATGAATTCATGACAAAGTACGACTACGAGGCCCATCTTGCCCGCCTGCGCGAGCTCTACAGCGTAAAGTCCGCGCTTGCCCTGCGTAAGATGGACGAATGCCTTGTTCCAAATAAGATCAGCTACAACCCGTTTTCCGGCGGCCTGTTCATGTGGTGCACGCTGCCGGACGGTGTGGATATGCCTGCATTCTGCAAGGAAGCGGTGCAGCGCAAGGTTTGCGTCGTGCCGGGCAATGCATTCCTGACTGACGAGAGCGAGCCATGCCAAAGCTTCCGCATCAACTATTCCACTCCGACCGACGAACAGCTTGTCAAGGGTATCGAAATCCTCGGCCAGCTCGCCAAAGACATCCTGTAAGGAGGCATTCCCATGGAAAATCAAACGACTGAGCACAAAAAGGTCATATTCAGTGCAATTCAGCCCAGCGGCACCATCACCCTTGGGAACTATCTAGGCGCGCTGAAAAACTGGGTAACGCTACAGGATGAATTCGACTGTATCTTTGCGCTGGCGGATCTGCATGCCATCACCGTACGGCAGGAGCCTGCAAAATTCCGCCACAACATTATGGAAGCGTACGCCCTGCTGCTGGCCTGCGGCATCGATGTCAACAAGAGCCTGTTCTTTATGCAGAGCCACGTCCACACGCACGCAGAACTGGCGTGGGTTCTGAATTGCTACACGCAGTTCGGGGAGCTGTCCCGCATGACGCAGTTTAAGGATAAATCCGCCAAACATGCGGACAACATCAACGCAGGCCTGTTCACCTATCCGGCGCTGATGGCTGCGGACATCCTGCTGTATCAGGCGGATATGGTGCCGGTGGGTGCGGATCAGAAGCAGCATCTGGAACTGACCCGCAATATCGCGGAACGCTTCAACAGCCTGTACAGTCCCACCTTTGTGGTGCCGGATCCCTATATTCCGAAAAACGGCGCGCGTATTATGTCCCTACAGGACCCGACAAAGAAGATGAGTAAATCGGATGAAAATGCCAACGCCTGGATCGCACTGCTCGACAAGCCCGAGGATATCATGCGCAAATTCAAGCGTGCGGTAACGGACAGCGACGCCTGCGTGCGCTATGCAGAGGGCAAGGATGGCGTCAACAACCTGATGGGAATCTATTCCGCTGTCACCGGCCGTTCCTTTGAGGAGATCGAACGCGAATTCGACAGCAGGGGCTACGGCGACTTCAAGACTGCTGTGGGCGAGGCTGTAGTGGAGCATCTGCGCCCCATTCAGGAGCGCTATGCCGACTACAGCAAAAACAAGGATTATTTGCAGCAGTGCTATCGCGAGAGCGCGGAAAAGGCGCTGGCCATTTCTGTGCGCACGATGCGCAAGGTGATGAAGAAAATCGGATATATCATCTGATTCTATCATCCCGCTCTTTTTATTCTTACCATTGAACCGATACAAAAATATCCTTCGGAAAGGCCTACAAAAGCCAATCCGAAGGATATTTTTATTTGATCCTGAAGTAAGCTGCTTCCCGTTCCTTTACAGTGTTAGGACTCCAATTTCAAAATATGTGCGTTCAATAGTTCGCGGAACGTATCATTGCGGCGCAGATTGCCCTGTCCGTCGCGATACTTGACCGGCGTATAATAGCTGTTTTCTTTTTGCTGCCGCAGGAAGGTGAGCGCCTCCTCTTTTCGTCCCTGTTTGACCATGCCGTCTGCCGCCTTGATCGCGTACATCGCGCGATACGGCTCCAAGCGGTAGGCCTCTAAGTAATGTGACACCGCCGCATCCAGCTTGCCGAGGTTCTCCTCTGCCGCGGCAAGGTCCAACACGATGGACGCACGGCTCGCGGCAGCGCCATTTACCGGGATTCCATCCTCACCGACCGTCTTGCGCGGCAACTCCTGCCAACCCTCTGTGACAAGATAGGCAGCTGCATATTTTTCCGTCTCCCTGGCGTAGCGGTTCCCTAAAAAGCTGTAGGCGCGCGTCACCAGATAGAGCTGGCGCGGCGTTTCCGGCTTCCCACAGAGCTCCACTACTTTCAGCAAAATCTGCGTGCGGCCGCCCAGCTTTGCGGCGAGGCTCTTGGCCTCCACTTCCAGTTCATATTTGTGCGGGACCGCTCCCCCCGCCACATAAAACAGAGCGGCGGCCAGTTCCGTTTGATTGTTCGATGGATTTGGCATAGCGTTCCCTTCTTTCAAAAAATAGACATCCGGTCGATTTGATCTGCGGCCAATCTCTAAAA
This sequence comes from Anaeromassilibacillus sp., assembly GCA_048455095.1. GTDB lineage: Bacteria > Bacillota > Clostridia > Oscillospirales > Acutalibacteraceae > Anaeromassilibacillus. The sequence continues at coordinate 36,989 of DBFXIC010000233.1, read as the reverse complement.
TGACATTGCTTTTTATAATTTTATGTTCGACCCTCACGATAGACGCCGATAAGCACCCTCCAAAGCCTTTATATCTCCGCTTTTTACCGCGGGCAAGAGCTGTTTTAAGGCTTCATGCGGTAAATCCCACCACTTGAGCAATTCCAGCTTCCGGATAGTCTCCCCGTCAAACCGCTTTCTGATCGGTTTTGCCGGAACACCTCCCACAATGGTATACGGTGCAACATCTTTAGTAACAACCGCCCGCGCTCCAATGATTGCGCCATCACCGATCTGAACGCCGGACATGATGACGGCCTCGTATCCAATCCACACGTCGTTTCCAATGACAATGTCGCCTTTGTTATCCCATGACGTTGCGACTTCCGAGATCGGAGAATCCCATTCCTCAAAGAACAGAGGAAACGGATAGGTTGACAAGGCGCGCATCGTGTGGTTGGCGCTCGTAAATATAAATTTTGCCCCGCAGGCGATGGAGCAAAATTTTCCGATGACCAGGCGATCTTTGTTGATCGGATAGTGATAGAGCACATTATTCTTTTCAAAATCAATGGGATCGTTTACAAAATCATTGTACATCGTATACGCGCCCACCGATATGTTGGGATCCTTGACAACAGCGCTTAAGTAAACCGTCTGTTGATCATTTGTACGCGGATATATTTTTTCTGCCGGAATAGACATCTTTTATCCTCCTAAGTTTCATCATTTCAGGTTCTATTCCGGCTACTGCAATGCAACGCTTCACTGGCACTTCACCAACCTTTTATAACATCCTGCTTTCACGGTTTGTTCTATGTTTTGTCAGATTTCCTGTGTCTGCTGAAACTCGGCGGTAATCATGCGGTCCCCCGTTTACCATTAGGAACGTCATCATGAGAGGTTAAATATACCGTCTGACGCTCTCCATATATCGACGATATGCGTCCCCAAATTTCTGGATGCACCATCTCTCTTCCGAACGGATAATTGTATGGGCTGTTATTTGAAAGACCAATACAAACACAAATAGAATCAGGGATTGCGTCAACAATGCGCACCCCATGAAACATATAAAATACGCCACATACATGGGATTGCGCGACAACCTGTAAACCCCGTTCAAATTGATTCCATTTTCAGCCGGGGCAGCAAAATTGACCACTGACACCGCCAACAACAGGATTCCTGCCGCATAAGCGGTCGCACCCATGTAAAATAACCAGCTTGGGGCAAACGCAATCCTCAGAAAAAGCAGGCAAACAATGATCGCCACGTTGGAAATTTGATAAAGCCCATACGCTGTCTTTTCATGATCCATTAACGGGGCAAAGGAAGCGGCACGTTTCAGCGCTTCCTTGCTTAGTAGGGATAAGAGCCCAAAGCGTACGAGAAAAAAGGGGAGCAACAATAAAAATCCCACTGGCCCCCCCCCGCATTCCTGTTTTTTATTATACAGCGGCTCCTGCGCCTTTGCAACGTCCGTTATCCCAGAATCCGCTGCACAACTTCCGCCCGCAGGGTATCCCGCTGGGACTGGCTCAGCCGCCTTCCGCACGCCAATGTCAGGGTAGCAGGCTGTAATTCCATCATCAGGGCGTCGATCTTCTCTACGCCTACACCGGAAATGAGTCCCGCTGCAATGCCAAACCGCACACGGTAAAGCAGGTCTGGAAGTTCTGCTTCCCCAATCATCTTTGCATTTTGGAGAATTCCCAGAGCCCGACTCACCGCGTCCTGCATTTCAAGCTTTTCCGCCAGGGAAAGGCGTGCCGTACGCTCCTGCATCAAAAGCTGCTGGGCGATGCTCTTCAAATTGCGCAGGGCGTCCTCTTCGCTTAACCCGAGCGTCAAACGGTTGGAGAGCAGATAGCGGGAGGTCTCTTCCTCCTCGCTGGACGGATCAAACGGCTCTTCCTCCAGCGCCAATCCAAGCTTCGCCAACCCCGCCGCAATACGCCCGATCGATCCGCTTTCATGCAGTGCAGGCAAATGCAGCAAAACAGAGGCGTGCATGCCCGTTCCCAAATTTGCCGGGTCCTGCGTCAGATAGCCGAGCTTCGGATCAAATGCAAAATGCAGCGCTTTATCCAGAATGGTGTCCAAACGGTCCGCCTCCGCGTATGCGCTTTCAAGATCCATCCCCGCGCGAAACACCTGGACACGCAGGTGATCCTCATCGTTGACCAACAGGGAAACGCTCTCATCCTGGGTTACCAGCAGGCCCCCAATGCGATCTGCAGGGAAATCTGGACGTACCAAGCGGCGTTCTGCAAGAGAAAGGCTGTCTGTCCGCCCGATTTCCTCCATGCGCAGATAGGTGAACTGATGCCCCACAGCGGCATTCTCATTCGTTACCGCGTCATACACCATCTGCTCCACTTGCTGGCGGCCGATCGCATTCATGCGCTTGGGGTATGGATAGCCCGGCAGGCTGCGAGCCAAACGGATGCGCGTACTGATGACGACATCGCTCTGCTCGCCCGCCTCCTGATACCACTTATGCATGGCGGTCGCTCCCTTCTTCCAGCGCTTTAATCTGATCGCGAAGCGCAGCGGCGTATTCAAAATTCTGTGTGTCGATCGCCTCGCGCAGGGCGCGGCGCTTTACCACCAGCTGTGTATTTTGGCGCGGCTGCGGCAGGTTCGCCCCTGGTGCTTTCCCACAGTGGACAGCCTCGCCATGCAAACGCTGAACGAGCGGCGTTAATCGTTCAGAAAATGTGTGGTAGCACTCCGCACAGCCAACTCGTCCGTTGCGGACAATGTCATCAAACGAAGCACCGCATACGGGGCAGTGGACATCTACCACGACCCGCACATGCGCGGGCACCGCTTTTTTTTCGCCTTCCTGGCGACGTGGCGTCATAGAACATTCCTCCTGTTCTCAATAGAATGTGTCTGGCCGGCGCCTTTGCGGGCCGCACCCATTCTTTATCTATATACGATTGTACACAAGAATATTTACAGAACAAGGCTTGCCCCGCCAATTTTGGTTGTAACACCTTTTGGCCTCGCGCAATATACTATACTGTAATTCGAAAGGAGGCAATCAATTATGTGTAACAACTTTTTAGGCGGATGCGGTGGCTGCTCTTGGATCATCATTCTCATTCTGATTTGCTGCTGCTGCGGCAACAATGGCTATGGCAACAACAACGGCTGCGGCAACGACTGTGGCTGCAACAACGGCTGCTGCTAATTCCCGCGCGAAAAGGGGCTGCACACCGCAGCCCCTTTTCCTTTGGCCTGCCATGGGACAAGCCTTCATTTTGTTTGCTGCTCCCTCGCTAATACCAGGGCCTTTGCCAACTGGTCCGGGCAGGATGTCGGCTTAAAGCCACACCGGATTCCCTTGCACCGCGCAATTACATCGTCAATTTTCATTCCCGCGGTCAATGCGCCGATCCCTTTGAGATTTCCGTTGCAGCCGCCGGTAAATTTTACAGACTTTACAACGTCGCCGTCGAGCTCTAAAAAGATTTCGGACGAACATACCCCGTGCGTCTTATAGCGATATTCCATGCTGTGATTCCTCCTACAATCATTGCGATTTATTCCGCCCGCCACTTCTTCAGCAGGGCAAGCTGGTCATCCGGCGTTGTGCAGGTTCCCAGCGGATGCGGCAATTTGCTATACATCCCATGAAAATCTGTTCCGCCGGTCATAATCAGGTTATACTGTGCGGCGACCTCCATCAACCGTTCCGCGTCCCCTGCCTGGTTGCGCGTATGCCAGACTTCCACACCTTCGATCTCATGATCACGGGCGAGTTGTTCCAAGAGGTCAAAACTGTCATACACGCCCGGATGCGCCAAAACGGCGATTCCCCCCGCATCATGCACCTGCGCGATCACATCGTGGACATCGGGATACTCTGTTTTGCAGTAAGCAAATCCCGTTCGCGGACGGAATAATTTTTGATAGACCGGGCCATAGAAGGAATCCGCATAGCCCGCGTCAATCAATGCATGCATAATATGTTGTTTAAAAATGTTGCTACTTCCATGTGCGCGCTGCACCACCATCTCCATGGTGATCGGATACAAACGCATGACCTTTTGCAAAGACAGACTGATCGATTTCCGGCGGCTATCCCCAATTTTTTTACACAGCCCTTCCAGCCGGTTCACACGGACATTCCCGTAGCATAAAATATGGGCCTTGCGCCCTGTGGCCGGATCTATACAGGAAAACTCCACGCCGGGAAGCACTTCCATGCCGATGCGGTCCCCATAGCTTTTGGCCCGCAATGCACCGGAAAATGTGTCATGGTCTGTCACCGCAATGGCGGAAAGCCCGGCGCGCTTCGCCAGCTGCACCAGTTCGTCGATCCCGACCGAACCGTCGGACATCTTTGTATGACAATGCAAATCCGCCGGCACTTCATCACCCCATCCATTCTCATCGATAATATCATTATAATCTATTTTTTTCCATAAAACAAGCGAACTTCTCCGTCACCCCTCCGGCGGCCGATCCAGAAATTTTTCCGGTAAAAAGGAACGGATATCCGCAATCCACAGCACCAGATCGCATATCAGTACCACTGCTGCTACCACCAACAACACCGGCGCATTGACACGGAACAATCCGGTAAACGGAACAATATATAGCAGAATCAGCGGCAGGGCCGCATAGGCGATCGTCTGGAACGATTCCAGGCGGCTGTTGATCCGATTGAAGCCAAAAACCATGAACACTGCACCAAGTACCATCAATCCCGGCGCCAGCAGCAGGATAATCACCAGCCACGACCAGTTTAAGAAAAAGGGCATCCCCAACATAATATCCCCGACAGAAACCACGATGGTAAGCACGCCAAAGGAAATTGCCGTGGTTACGAACGATAGGAACAGGCAGCAGACCATCTTGGAACGAAAGATCTGCCGCACCTTGAGCGGTGTAAGCAGCAATGTCTCAATGGTGTCGCGCTCCTTTTCTCCCACAAAAATATAGGAAGCCGACACGGCCGAAGCCATCAGGGGGATCATCAGGAAACCCAGTGGGAACAACGTATTGGTCAAGAGATAAAATAATCCCTGCTGTACGCTGAACCCCTGCACCTTTTCCGGGAGAATCGCAAGCATTGCCCGCATTCCGTCCGCATGTTCCAACGGGACCAGGCAGACCGCCGCTAAAAAGAGGACGGGCAGCACGATCACCAACACAATGGGCACGGCGATCAAAGTCGCGCGCGCCATCTTGGAACTCCAAATTTCAAAGAAATCCTTTTTGACAAGCGCCTGTTCAGCTGGTGAAAGCATCGATCTTTCCCTCCTCTTCCGGACGCTGCTCGAGCGTACGCTTATAGACATCCTCCAATGTCGGCTGGACAAGGCGTGCTTCTACAACGTCATGTCCGCTCTCCACAATGCGCCGCAGCAGGCCGGGCATCTCCTCTTCCCCACGCAACTCCGCGCGCCACCACCCATTGTGCGGCGCCAGCACTGAGGCGGAGGTTTCATCCGTACGGAAATTCTCCAAACTGTCCCCATCACATAATCGGAATTCCGCATGCGCGCGGCATCCGGCCGCTTCCCGCAGCGACGGAAAATCGCCGGATGCGACCAGCTCTCCGCGGTCCATGATTCCAAATTCGGTGCAGGTGCTCTGTGCATAGTGCATCTTTGTGGTGCAGAGCAGCACGGTTGTGTCCTCCCGCGCGGCATACTTGCTCACCAGCGTGTTGACCGCATGCGCCGATTCATAATCCAGCCCCGTGGAGGGCTCGTCCAACAATAACACGCTGGGGTAATTGACCATCGCACGCGCCAAGGAAAGCTTTTGCAACATCCCTGTGGAATACTTTGATACGGGCAGGTCGCGCGCTTCCCAAAGCTCCAGATCCTTCATCAGCTCAGAGGCTCGACGCCCGGCAGCCTCCTCCCCCATTCCGGCCGCCTGCGCAAAAAAGATCAGGTTTTGCCGGCCCGTCAAATGGGCATAGGGCTTGGCGCTGCCCATCATCACCCCACAGACCGCATGCACACCGGCCGGGTCCTTGGCCGGGGAGCGCCCCAGGACGTCGCACTCCCCGCTGGTCGGCTTGACAAGCCCGCAGAGCATCCGCACCACGGTGGTCTTGCCCGCGCCCCGCGCCCCCAACAAACCAAACACACCACCCTGCGGAATGCGAAGGTTCAAATTTTGGACCGCCTGGATCTCTCCATATGTTTTTGTAAGCTGTACTGCTGTGACCGCGTCCAAAGCGCAGCCCCCTTTCCGATACGCGCCCAATGGGACGCTCCATAATAAAGATGGGGACGTGATCCACGCCCCCATTCGATGGGCGCAAGCGCCCGTATCATCAATTTACCCCAATTTGCCCTGGAACATACAGCAACCGTTCCCGCAATGTATCGGGAAGATTTGAAACCGGTTCCCAGCGCCTGTATGCCGCAATTACATATTGTGCGGAACCGTCATGTTAATCTTCGAGAAGTCGTGCATCTGCTCGATATTCTCCTTGATGCCGCGGTCGTCCGCGTCCTTCAGCAGCTTGGTGCGGTTCTTCAACAGCTTCTGCATCGACTCGACGCCGCCGGGACCCGCTACACAGCCGCCCTCGCACGCCATGCCTTCCACGATGTCCTCCTGGAGGCGATTGGCGTTCAGAATCATCAGGGTCTTCTTGCACTCCTTCGCGCCGTTACACTTGACGCAGGTAAACGGCATCTCGAAGTTCTCATCGTCCAACACCGCCGCAACGGAAGCAGACACGCCGCCGCTCTGTGCAAAGCCCTTGCCCAGACGGCTGCCGTCCTGCTCGTTTGCCGCCTCGTCGTGTACATTGATGGATTTCGCATCAAAGAGCGCCGCAAGCTCCTCAAACGTCATGACAAAGTCGGCGGTATCCTCTACCTTTTTGGCCTCGAGCTTCTTCGCGATGCACGGGCCGATGAACACCACTTTGGCGTTCGGGTTATTCGCCTTGATATAGCGTGCAACCAACGTCATCGGGGAACCGGTCGTGGAGATGTTGGGAATCAGCTTCGGGAAATGCTTCTCGATCATCTCAACAAAGGCCGGGCAGCACGAAGTCGTCATCTTGCGGTTGCCCTCGACGGCCTCTTTGAGCTCCTGCGCCTCATGCCAGGCGGTCGCGTCCGCACCGAGGGAAACCTCTACCACATCCGCAAAACCCAGCTTCCGGATCGCGGCCTTGAGCTGGCCGACGTTCGCGTCCCCAAAATGGCCCTCGATGGCCGGCGCAAAGGTGGCGACCACCGGGTCGCCGCTCTTGATTGCGGTGATCACGTCCACGATATTGGAACGGTCCGTGATGGCGCCGAACGGGCAGCCGACCACGCATGCGCCGCAGCTGATGCAACGGCTGTAATCGATGGACGCGCGGTTGTAATCGTCCTTGCTGATCGCGTTCACCGGGCACGCGCGGATGCACGGGCGCATGGTGTCCGAAATCGCATTGTATGGGCAGGCTGCGGCACAGCGCCCGCATTCCTTACACTTGGCGGGGTCTATGTACGCGCCCTTGCCGGTGATGGAAATCGCACCGAACGGGCAGGCCGCCTGGCACTTTTTTGCCAGGCATTTCTGGCAGTTGTCCGTCACGGTGAAGCGGCTGATCGGGCAGCCTTCGCAGGCGGCAGGCAGTACGCCGACGATCCCCCTGTCCTCCTGGCCGGGCAGGTTCTCGCCCTTTGCTGAGGTGATGCGCTCCCGGATGATCTCCCTCTCGCGGTAAATGCAGCAGCGGAACGAAGGCACCGGGCCGGGGATGACGTCATACGGGATCTCCTGGATATGTTTCTCCAGTGTTCCTTCAAAGGCGTATCTCGCCACCTTCTTGAGCACTTCATATTTCAGTTGTTTCGCGTCATTATCGTATTGCATGTTTCTATCCTCGCTTTTCGAAATTGCACCTGCTCCCTTCACGCACATGGCACACCATGCCGGGACGCAGGAAATACCAACCGCTACGGGTTATTTTCCATACATCCAGGGGGCACTCCGCAGGCCGGGAGGCATCCATTCAAATGTCGTCAAAAGAAAAGGATTGCCTGTTTTTTCCTGTTGCATCAATTGGCAACAGGGATATTCCCAGACTTTGCTTTTTTTTTAACAATCCTTTTTTATCATCTTAAATCATTTGTCCCGTCCTGGCAAGAGGATTCCGCAAATTCGTGATTAATAGTAAACTTTTTCGACGTTTTTGCCCAATTTCTTGACCAGATCGCACAGTTCGTCAATCAGCTTCATTTTGATGCTCAGGTCGGACGGAAGGCCCGGGTTCTGGTGCGCGGGATTGATGGCCTTTCCGATAAAGACACGCAGGTCCGTGCACTCCTCCAGGAGCATCTTTGCAATCATAGCGGCGCCGTTTTCCTCATCCAGCTTGCGGAAATAGAAGGAGTCGGCCTCCTTGTTCAGATAGTCGCGCAAAATATCCACCGTGCGGCTCAGGGTGAGCACGCCCTCCGTCACCAGATCCACGCCCTCGATCTTGCCGGTGGGCGGGATGGTGGGGTCGATATAGTTGATGGATGTCTCGATCTTGCGGTTGAGGACGCGTGCCACGATGTTGGCGCTGGTGCCGCCGCAGACCACCTTCTTGCCGTAGGAGGTGATAAAATCGTGCACCATACGGTTATCGTCCTCTTTGTTGACAGGCGGGCCGGAAAGCATGTTGACCACGCTCTTGGGCGAGATGCGGATAATCAGGTCCGTCGAATCGTCGCCCGGCTTGTCAAGATAGAGTTCGCGCACTGCCTCCGAGAGGGAGACCGCCAAACGCGGCGCGGAATTTTCCTTGAGTGTCGTCTTGGCCAGCCAAGAGGACACATTGTCCCAGTTCCAGCCAAAATTCAATGCCTGCCCAACGCCCGCGTAAATAACGCCGTCGCTAACCAGTGCAAGCACGTCGCCGGGGCGCACGGTAAAGGTACATTCCGTAATCTGTTTACCGCCGTATTCCTTCAACTCGCTGCGCGATTCGAGGTCAACCACCTTGCCGTTGCGCACAAAAATACACGGCGGATTGTCGAACTCTACCAAATGGGCGGTTCCGTCGTCAAAAATTTGCAATACGCTGAATGTAGAGTACGCCAGCTTGCGCACGCTGCACACGGGCAGCGTCTTTGCGATGGTTTCCACCACCTCTGCGATGGTGGAGCCCTCTTCCAGCATGGTGGAGACGATGGTGCTGGAGAGGGTGGAAAGGATGTTGGCCTTGACGCCGCTGCCGAGGCCGTCTGCCAGCACCGCGATGGTGGAGTTGGGGGTGCGTGTGATCTTCACTTTATCGCCGCAAAGCTCTTCCCCGTATTTATTGAGGCTCCGATATGCGGCATCCACATGCATTTTCATTCAATCAGTCCTTTACAGCACAAATTCCGCATTCGGGACACTCAGTCCTCATCAAATACGATCATATTCTTCAGCTTGGTCAGCGTAGACTTCGTCTCCGCAGTGGTCTCGCCCAGTAAGCTTGCGATCTGCTGTGCAGCGACCATCTGCTTGTCGATGACCTTCTGTGCCATCTCCATCGTCTCCGCGCGCAGCTTGTATTGATTCTCGATACTGGCCTCTTCCTTGGTGATGTCCTTGAAGATGCCCATCGCAACATTTTCCTTTGCAATATAGACAATGGTCTGTTCCGTGGTGATGCCGTAGTCCTTATAATGCACCTTTTTATCCGTGATGGACTGCTTGCTGTCGAATACGAACTGGAAGTCGGAACTGTCAATCAACTCATAGATGCACTTTTGCAGCGCCTCGTGGCGGGTGAGATGGAACGCGCGCTCCGCTGCCGCGTTGAACTCGATGATATTCAAATCGCTGTCCACGATGATGGTGATGTTCGGCGTCTCCGTCAACACGCAGTTGCTCAAGGACTCTGCGCGCTCCTTCATATACGGAATGCACATATGTAGTTCTGCCTTGCCCTGATAGACAGCAATCGCCTTTGCACGGCAGGTCGGATAGCCGCAGGAACCGCAGTTGAGTTCATCCTCCGGGCCTTCTTTGCCGATCTTTGCCAGGATGGCACGGATGGTCTCTTCGTCCGGGATGTCCTCCTTGCTGGAGCGGTCCACGAACTGCATGGCCATCGGGATCTGTTCCGGCAGGTTCGGATAGGAATCCGCATCCTCATAGGCATAATCCTGAATCTTCACGCGGGAAGCAAATCGAGAAACCGTATCGGTGCCGGAGCCAGGGCCGTTCACACAGCCGTCGCGGCACATGTTGATCTCCACAAAGCAGTGCTCCAACTCGCCGCGTTCCATCGCGCGGCACAGGTCGATGCATGCGCCGGAGCCGGAAACCGTCAGAAGCTTCCAGTCGCCGGTGTCGCCCTTGGCCTTCAGGGAAGCCAATATTCCCTCTTCCACCGGATACATACGCAAAATCTTGGAGCTGGAATTGAGGAAGGAAGCGGGTTCCGCCTGATCAAAGGAGATGTGCTCTTCCTTCAGCCAGTCGGTAAGCTCCTCAAAGGTCAGCACCGCGTCAATCTCGTTGTTGTGGCGGATGTCGGCGGCCTCGTCCTTCTTAGCGATGCACGGGCCGGCAAAGACAACGCGTGTGCCCGGGCCGTAGCTCTGCTTGAGCAGGCGCCCATGGGCGATCATCGGGGAGACGACCGGCGCCATCTGGTCCACCAGAGACGGATAATACAGCTCAATCAGGCGGTTTACGGACGGGCAACAGGTGGTAATCATATTTTTCATGGCGTTTTCCTGCATCAGGCGGTGATATTCCGCCGTCACATACGCGGCGCCCTCCGCCGTCTCAGAAACGCCATAGAAGCCGAGCGCCTTTACCGCGCCCGCAAACTGGTGCACATCTGCAAAATCAAAGCACCCATAATACGACGGCGCAACCGAAAGGATGACGCGGTCGCCGCTTTTGAGCATCTCTTTGACCAGGGCCACGTCGCTCGCGACGGTCTTGGCGTTCTGCGGGCACTGCTCCAGGCAGGTGCCGCAGAGGATGCAGTCGCGGTCAATAATTTTGGCCTGCTCGTTTTCCACCTTGATGGACTTCACGGGACAGACCTTGACGCATTTATAGCAGTTTTTGCAGTTTGCTTTTTGTAAGCCGATAATACTCATTTGTCATCACCTATCCTATAATCAGTGGGATTCCCCTTATCTCTTTGTTTGGGACATCATTTTTCCAGCCGCTTCATAACCTCGCGATTGAAAAAGGCCTCGGTTTCCAGCGGGGTGACCTTGAAACGCTCGCCGTCCAGACAGACGCACACGCCGTTGTTGGTGCATTCTCCCATGCAGAAAGAACCCTTCAGGTCAATTTTATCCTCCAGACGGTTCATTGAAACCAAGCGCTGGAAGATGCTAATGACGTCGCGGGATCCTTTCAGGTGGCAGGAACTGCCGATACATACTGTTATTTCCATACTCTCATTTCCTCCTGGGGTGGCTCCCCTGCTGCTTGTTTCACGCGGCAAACCTCTTATACACAGAAAAAAATGCGCGCCGCGCAATTTTGTCTATATTATAACATTTAGGCAGATTTCTGACAAGGGAATTTATGCGAAATTTCATTGTTTCCCCTATAATCTGGGGATGGAAATGCATGGAAAAGGCGCGCCCACTGATTGCGGACGCGCCCATGCAAGTTTATTCTTCTGTTTCGGCCTCTTCTTCGCCCTCTTCCTCGTCATCCGCGTCCTCTTCGGACTCCAACGCGAGAGATTCCAGCAGACGAAGCGCCTGGCGGTTGGTCTTTTCCCGGGAGCGGACAATGCGTTCCACCGCCTCGGCTTTCAGCCGCGCGGTCTCTGTGCCGTCGCCCTCCTGCGGGATTTTCTCAATCGTAGTAAACGCATCCTTCAAATAACCTGTGTCGTTCAGGATGTGGTCGATGCGCTCTAAAAGTTCCTTTGCAGAAATCATATTCAGGTCGCTCATGGCAATATCCTCCAATCGCTCAATTGGCGGACACGCAAGGCGGATCCGATCTGGGCCGACAAAGCGCGCCCTGCCCTTTTTCACCAGTTGTTTTGCCCGGCGCGGATAGGTGGGTTCCCTGGAATTTCCCCATCCGTCCTCTACGGCAATCGTCCTATCGATGGGTATCGTCCCCTCTCCGTGCGGGAATGCGCGCACCCTGTTTTTTGTGATGGGTGCCGTCCCCTGCGCGCAGTTACAGTATATTCTATTTTTAGAAAAAAAGCAAGGACGAATCCGCTTTTTGGCAAGCGACCCATTCCCACCGGTCAAACATCCGGCGGAGCAGTGGGAAACACAACAGGAACACCAGCGGAAACATCGGCGCGGCAATTGCCTGTGTGCCCTGGTCATAAAAGAACGAAACAGCCAGTGCATTCCACATCCAGTGCAGGCCGACGCCCATCCAGATGCTCTCTGTGCGGAATACCAGATAGTTCGCCAGCAAGCCAAACAGGAATGCAGCCAGTATTTGCAACCCGGTATCCCCATTCGCATTCAGGCTGTGAGGCAGCGTGAAAAGGATCGCGGAGAGCAGGCTCCTCCTCCAAAAGGGCCACTCGCAGAACAGGTTCTGAAACAGGTATCCGCGGAACAACAGCTCCTCACAAAAGCCTACGATCAAATAATGGAACAGACGGGGACCATTTGCCGCCTGCTGTAGCGCTATGGGAAAATCGCCTCTTCCCAGAAGCAGGCAGACAACCAGCAATATCACAGCCATCCATGCCGCCGCCCACAAAACGCCGAAAAAAAACCAACCGGGATCGCACCGCCGGGCGGTCAGGCCGACAGAGCGGAAGGGCTTTTTTTCAAATCCCCTGGTGCATACCAGGACGGGGAGCAACACAGCGGTCAAAAAGAGGAAATTTCCGAACGCACCCGAAAGTCTGCCGAACAGGAGAAACATGGCGATACCAGACAGCCCGATTGTTAATCCGACGGCAACCGTCAGCCGTGCGAGATTGAACAGATATTGTCTGAAACACGTCTGCTGCATTTCGCTCCTCCTTCCCAACTCCGCCGCTTTTTCAACAAGTGTTTTTCTCTTTATTCACGCGTATTCTACTGGCAACATTTCTGCAACGCCTGCCTTTCGCCCGCTGCTCTCGCCCAGCATGGATCAGGTCGCATCTCCCGGCAGAAGCAGCGGACGAACATGCAGTACGCATCGATTCCATTGGTTTTATTCCAAATTGAGCTTTTTCTTCATCATCAGGCGGGTAATCACATAGAACACCGCGCCAAACACCAAGGAAAACACCAGGGCAAAGAGCATGAGCGACTGGAAAAATTGTGCGGACTGCAGCATGGTGGGATTTTCGCCCTGACGAGTGATTTTTTCCAGCCAACTGCTCATATAGGGTACGAACAGGAAGGAAACCGTCTGCATCACTACGTTGAATCCGAGATATACGCCCAGTCCAAGAATCAACTTATGGCGCGAACTGGTGCAGCCGATCACGATGGAGGCATACATTTGCAGAATGCCTGCGATCAATCCGGCAAGCATGGTCAAAAGCACAATGGCGCCGAGCACAAAGAAGTTGATCCCGGTTTTCTCTCCAATTTGCTGCAATTCTCCAAAGCTATTCAGAAGTGCGTTCCATAAGTCGCCGTCGGCAACTAGGAAGAGCATAGAGAACATGGCAATCACAACGCTGAAAATATTCCAGACCGTTGCGACGATCAGTTTGCTGAGGATTAGGCCGTCCTGTGTCACCGGAAGGGTAAACATTAGGTATCCCTCGTCGGTCATAAAATTCTTATAGAAGCGCTGGATCGTTGCCACCATGGCAATTACAAAAATGGCAATGACCGCGATGATGTAGAGCATCATGGAGATAATCGCAGCCGCTTCAAAATTCGCAGTCCTCCCCAGGCCGTACTGCAGGGATGCGCGGTTTACCGCGGTCAAAAGCACCAGAAGCGCGAAGAAGGGCAGATAGATGCGCGCCGTACCCTTGAATTCGTATTTAATCAGTTTTCCTAACATTTGAACACCTCCCGGAACAGCGCGTCCACGCTCTTGTCCTGCTTCTCACGGATGTCGTCCACGGAGGCGGTCAGAACCACGCTCCCCTGGTTAATGAAAATGACGTCGTCCAGAATCTGCTCTACGTCGGAAATCAGGTGGGTGGAAATCAGGACGGTCGCATTTTCGTTGTAATTGCCGATGATGGTGTTCAGGATGTAATCGCGCGCGGCGGGGTCCACACCGCCAATCGGCTCATCGAGCAGGTAGAGTTGCGCTTCGCGGCTCATCACCAGGATGAGTTGTACTTTCTCCTTGGTGCCCTTGCTCATGGTCTTGATGCGGGCCTTGGGCTGGATATTCAGCCGCGCCAACATGTCGCGCGCCTTTTCCATATTGAAATCCGCGTAAAAGTCGCTGAACAAATCCAGCATATCCTGCACGGTCATCCACTCGGTCAGATAGGTGCGCTCCGGCAGATATGAAACGATCTTTTTTGTCTCTACGCCCGGCGCTTTTCCGTCCACCAGGATACTCCCCTGGGTCGGGGTCAGCAGGCCGTTCGCCAGTTTAATCAGGGTGCTTTTTCCGCTGCCGTTGGGCCCCAAGAGGCCGACAATCCGGCCTTTTGGCACGGCCAAGTCGACGTTGTTGAGCGCCAGGCAGTTCGGGAAGAACTTCACCAGGCCGCGGCACTCTAAAATGTTTTCCATAAGTCATCCTCCTTGCCTCTGGGTCCTCGGCCAAAGGCGTTTCTCATAAAATCTCAATCGAACAGTTGGATATGCGCCGAAATAGGGAACGAAAATTGCCGGATTGTAAAGGCCGACGTTAAAAACCTTATCAATTTTCTGCTTGGTCAGGTGCAGTTGTACGGTTTTACAAACCGTTGGGAAAGGCAAAACCGGCTTTTAAATGTTCTATCTGCTGATGGACATTGATCCCGCTATTTCAGCGGCTCGTTTAAATAACCGGCCACATCCTCCGGAATTTGGAAGTGCACGGGCTGTTCCAAAACCGTCATGGTTGCGTAGGGGATATCTCCGTATACAGAGAGGGTGACAACGTCTTTTAACACGCCATCCGTGCTGGTCTCTCCAAATTTTATCGTGTCCTCCTGTTGGAAATGATAGATCAAGTGCTCCGTTGCATCCTCCGGAAGCTCTGCAATTTTCCAATCTTCCAATTTCAGGTTGTCGATAAACGCTTCGATGTCCTGTTCCTCTGAAGCGGAAAACAGCGAGACATCATCATCCGGACGAAGGGCTACAATCATCTGCGCCTTTCTGAATGTTTCATCCTGCCCGCCGGCTTCACCGTCATGTTTGGCCATCGAACAGCCCGCCAGGATGCTGCAAACGGCCAGGATTGTCAAAATCCCCATCACAATTTTTTTCATATCCGTTTTCTCTTTCTCCTTGCAAAATCAAGCGCTGTCCCGTTTGGAGTCTCCAAGTGACTGCAGCAGCTCAATCGTCTGTTCCCGGTCAAAACCGAGGCGTCCCATACTCTCTAAAAATTCTTTTAGCAACCCCGTAGCGAGGGTTCTCTTCGTCTGCATAATCTTCTCCGTGTCCTCCGTCACATATCGTCCGCTGGTCCTCTGGGTGTACAAAAGGCCGTCCGTTTCAAGTTGGGAAAGCGCGCGTTGCATCGTATTCGGGTTCACCGCCGCGTCCGCCGCCAAGTCGCGGACAGAGGGCAATTTGGCGCCGGGCGGATACATCCCGGAGACGATCATCAGCTCGATCTGCTCGACCAATTGTGCGTAAATTGGTCTGTCTGATTTTAAGTTCCATCCCATATCTTCACCTCCATTGTACCATTGTACTAATGACTTAATACAATAATACAGCCTGCTTCTGGAATTGTCAAGTACTTCCACAAAAAAGATTCAAAAATCCCCTGTGACAGAATTTAAACAAACTCTTCCCCAATACAGGGAAATGGGACAGCCCCAGATTGTGCTATCCACACAATCTGGGGCTGTTTAAAACGCGCAGGCAATTTCAAAAAACGATCTGCGTTTATTTGGTCAACGTAACGATTTCGTGCAGCTCTGGTGCGATGTCGCTCCAGGCAATGCGGATCTCCACCGTCCGGCCCTCCGGAAGATTCGTAAACATATTCATACTGCTGTCCAGTTTGCCGATGGTTACAAAATTGCTTTCTCCCGCCGTACGCACGGAAACCGACGCATTGGAAATCGTACCCGGACTTTGTAGAATAATCAACCTCTCTAAGTCCGCATACTCCGACAGGCGATACGTCAGCATGCCGTCGTCCGCCAGTGTATCGTCTGGCAGGTAGGTGGTGCTCAGGTCGCCGTCTGTCAGGTTGGATGCAGCATGGCCCTGTTTCTCCATGGGGGTACTCTCAAACGTCGGATTGTTTTCCTGCGGGATATACGCGCCGTTGTTGAGGACAATCTCGTTGAAGCGCACCCACTTGTCGCTGGGGCCGGGGCCGGAGGTCAGGCTCATCTTGAGGTAGCGGGCATCCTTATCGATGCCGCCCTTCGTCAGCGTATTGTAGGAAACCTCATGGACCGGGAACACATCGCCCAGCACGACGTCCGTGCGGCCATCGCCGATGGTCAGGATTTTTTCCCAGTTCTGATTGTCCAGAGAGACATACACATCCGCATTGCGCGGGAAGTCCCACTCTCCGTCGCTGAGGACAAACTTGATGGAATCCAGATGGATGACCTGGCCGAGATCGTACGTGAAGTAGCGGCCGTTCGCCTGGCTTCCCTGGAACTGCGTCTGGGTCGTCCAATCGCCATCAAACAAGTTGGATGCCGCACCATTCGGGCTGCCAATGGTGTTGGCCACCAAGCTGATCGGGGCGATTTCATGCGACTTGACGGTGAGGCCGTGGAGTTGGAAGGTGACTGCCTCTGCACCACGGTTGATCAGGCGCACATAGCGCGCAATCGCCGGAGCCGATGGATCTGTCACAGACCACTCAGACTCATTTGCAGAGGTTTCCAGCGTCAGCTTATCCGCTCCTATGGCATCCACCTCGATAGAGGAGAGATCCCGGATGCGGGGCAGCTTGAGGCCGATGTATTCGCCGGAGGCCAACGTTACATCGCCGCTGACAGCCTGGATTGCGGCCGTGTCGGATGCAAAGGTCGCGCCAACGCCCTTAAGCGTTTCCACATTGGTATAGATGGACTGGCTGTCGTCCCTCTGCGCTATCTCAAAGGTGCGAAATGCGGGCCACTTCGGATTGGTTTCGCTATTGGCCTTTACCGCGCCATCCACGATAAACCGGATATATTTTGCTGTAACATTCAATCCATTCACCTGGATATTCGTCTGATAGGGGCCGTAGGTCTGGCCGCCGTTTAGATCGGTCCAGGTCTGGCCGTCCTGGGAGATCTGGAACTTTCCGTAATAGAAAGCATCCTGCGGTTTCCCGGTTGTGCCCTGCACCACCTTGATACCGGTGATCTCCACAGGGCTGCGGAATTGCAGGCCCACATAATCGCCACTGCGGATATAACGGTTGATCCAGGCGGCGGTGCTGTCGTCGCCATCGGTGATATTCTCCAGTTTTCCACTATAGATCTCGCCTGCGGTAAAGTTCGTATAGAGCGTCCCCTTGTCCGGCGCATTTTCATCGGGCGCGACGGCCTCTTTAACCGGGTCTGCAAGCTGTGCAGCGAGATACTGCGTAAAGGGGATCAGACGCTTGGAACCCGCCTGGACAAGCTGCACCGCATCCTTGTTTTTGACCGGGAAGTTCTGGGATTTCGTGAACTGCGTGGTACCCTCGGAATAATGCGCCCACAGCGCGTCGTTGTCGTGCTCTTCCAACGCGATCGCAGTCTTGATCAGTTCGATGTCCGCTTTGGAGAGCGCCTGCAGGGATTGCCGCCACGGGTCAATCTCCGTCTTGAGGTTCGCATTCTGCGACTGTTCCGCAAAGTCCTCGGTCGCCTGGACGATCGCCTCAAATTCAGCGATCAATTCCGTTCCGCTTTCCTTGATGGACTCGCCGGCCGCAAACTTTGTTTTGAACGCTTCCAGCTTCGGGTTGAGGTCCACCGACTCCGGCAGCGACAGGCCGTGGTTGTTTGGGGTCGGGTCTTGCAAATGCTTCGCCATGGTGTGCAGCGCCTCCGCCGCGTCCGGTTCAATGTACTTAAAGCAGTCCGCCCAGCTCTGATCTTTGTTAAACGCACCTACGTTCCAGGTATAATCGGCTACGGCAAACAGCGCTGTTTTACTGCATTCCGCCTGCTGCATCGGGTTGCTCACGATGCCGGTAAAGCCGGTCACGTTCTTGCCTAAAACTTCACCTGGGCCCATCAGCAGACGGACCTTGTTGATGTCGTTGACCGGCCAGTTCAACCACATGAGCGCCTCTCTGCCGGTGATTCTCTTGAAATAGTCGAAGGTGCTCTGGGTTGCCCAGCCGCACACGCCGTCGCCGGTCCAGAAGATCTGGACGTCCTCGGGCAGACCGCCCCATGCCTGCAGCTCCGCATCGCTTGTCCACGATTTGTTATATTTCGGCGGGCAGAACAGCAAATCGTAGGTTCCTTCGTGCTGATCAAGCCAATTGTTCAAATCCTCCATCAGCCGGATGACGTTCGAAGCCGGAAGATTATAGGACAAATCGTCTGCCAGCACACCGAACTGCCGCACGCCCACATCGTAAAGCTGTTGGAACTTCGTGGTGATGACCTTGAGATCCGCCGCGTAGGTTTCATCGTTGTCAAAACGGAAACGGCTGTTCATAAACGGATGGATCGTCCAGACAAATTTGCACTTGGAATCAAGGCCGGTCTGCACCATGTCACGGATCTCTTCCAACTTTTCTTCCGGATAGAGCGTCCTCCATTGCGCGTTGTGATAGGGATCGTCCTTCGGCGCGAACACATAGGTATTCATTTTAAAGTCGCCGCCGAACTCCATCAGAGATTTACGGTCTTCGTTGCTCCAGGGAATGCCGTAATAGCCCTCAATAAAGCCGCGGAAATGAGAATCCGAGTAGTCCTGATCCACAAAATTGCGGATTTCCCGCGTGTCCATTTGCTCTAAGATCAATTTTAGCGAGGTAACGCCGTAGTACACCGCATTGGTGTCCTTGCCGAGCACCGCGATGTTGCCGTCGTTTGCCGTAAGAATGTGGGCATCAATCTTTTCAAAAAATCCATCCTCCGCCAAATGACGGTCCTGGATATACGCCTCCGCGGCGCTGCCTTCACCCACAATACCGAGCAGCACATTGGTCTTTCCCTCCACAGGGGCGCTACCCACTGTAAAATGTACATTCTGGCTTTCAAATGCTTCACGCGTATGATTTTTGGTCGAGGCGTCCAATCCCTCTCCATAGACCACATTGACGATGTCCGTCAGTTCGAAGCTCCCATCCTGATACACCATACTGTGCGGTACAGGATAGATTTCGTAGTCGGTCAGGGCCGCCTGTGCGTTTCCCCCGGCCAAGCGCGTCTGCACTGCGAAAGCGGCCACCCCCACTGTGGAGAGCAGAACTGCTATCGCCAACACCACGCCAAGCGCTGCACGGGACCATTGTTTCTTCATGGTTTCTCCTCCTTTTTTCTTCTGATTCCTTCCCTTATGGTCCATTCTGCATGCAAATTTTCTATAGGACTGATAAAGAAAATTTCTGCTGCATCTTTGGGACATAAGTCTTCCTTACTTTTCTATTTTACAAATTTCAGCAATCCATGTCCATGATTTTTGTGCTATTTTTTCTGCATAAAGGCCTTTCTTCACTGTATATTTTCATCGAGAAATAAGTCCGATCAAAAAACAAACAGACGGCATCCGCCGCGCGGTAGTACCGCGTTACGGAAGCCGCCTGGCCTGCGGGATTATTTATTTTCGCCAAAGTCGGATTCTATAAAGTGAAACATTTAGTCTGCCAAATCGATCTTGATTTTACTTTGCGCTGTTATTGATCCGGCGCCATGAATCAACCGGATTCCTATATCTGAATGTCCTCTCCTTGCTCCAGGCAAATTCATCTTTTCGAACAAGGGCTTTCCTGCTGCTTCTGGGAGAACCAGAAGCACACACCGCCTTCCGTATTGCACGCGCCGTACTCCAGCCCATGCAGCTCCAGAATATTCTGCGCGATGGCCAGCCCCAGCCCCGTGCCGCCCTTTGCACGTTCCCGGGACGCGTCCCCCTTATAGAACACATTCCATATCTTGTCAATCTGTTCCTCCGGGATGGGCGGCCCCTCGTTTTCGACCTCCACGCGCAGGAGGCCTTTTTCCTGGGTGACATGCACCTGAACAGCGCCACCCTCCGGCGTATGCCGCACTGCATTGGAGAGGAAATTGGAGACCACCTGCGCAATGCGGCCCCTGTCCGCCGTCATCACGCCGTCCCCGTCCGTCCGCACCTCCAGGTGCAGACCTTTCTGTTGTGCCGCCGGGCGGTAGCGCTCCACCTCCTCACGCGCCAATTCCCCGAGGGAAAACGACTCCACCCGCAGACGGTATGCCTCCGATTCCAGCTTGGAGAGGTCGAGCATTTCCAACACAAGAGCGTCCATCTTCTCTGTCTCGTCGAGGATGACTCCGAGATAGTGATCGCGCTTTTCCTCCCGGATGTTCTCCTGCAGCCCCTCACAGTAGCCGTGGATAATGCCGAGCGGCGTTTTCAGCTCATGCGCAATGGCGCTGGTCAGCTCTCTGCGCTGCTTTTCGCGCTCCACCTGCCGGTCGTACTCGCCCTGCAGCCGGTCCATGGCCGTATTTAGGTTCCGGGACATGGCATTCAGGCTGTTGGCCAGTTCTGCGATCTCATCCTTCCGGCCCTTTTCTACAGTATAGGCCACATTCCGGTCTCCGGACGCCATCTTAAGCGCTGCACGGCTTAGTCCTTCGATCGGCTCCGTGATATACCGGGCAAGCTCCCCTGATACAATATTCAAAAGGAATCCGGCAGCGAGGATTCCAAATAAATAGACATAGAGCAACTGTTTCGCTGCAAGAAGAAAAGGATGGAAATCCGTGGCATACAGCAGCGTATACGGCTGTTCAGCAGATGCGTCCCCGTCCGGCTTCCCGGGTTTCTCCATCCCATATGCGAAATCGGAATGAACTTTCTCTGGCAAACCCACTTCGATCATCCGGGCCGTCCTGTCCCTGCTGCTCTGAAATGCCTTTACACCGCCATAAGACCAGTAAGCGTCAAAATCCGGCATATAGAAAATAACGTCGCGGTATTCCCGCAGTTCCAGACCGACCACGCGCTGGGGCTGGAACTCCTTGCGCCAGTAAACACGCCCCTGTTGGATGATCTCCAGCTTTTGCGGGATGATCTCCCCGTTCTGTTCGTATCCCCAGAGAACATTGCGCGCCTCCGGGTCGTACCACGGATTTTGCGCCTGATGCAAAAGGGTCCACATGTCCTCTGCTGAGAGATATTCATCGAAGAATACGTATACTTCTTTCCCGTCCTCATCCTGGAACGAGGCCGTACCAAACCCAGCGTGCAGCACTGTACGGGTGGAGCCCCCGTCCGTAAAGCAGAGAACCGCATCTGCTGGCGCATCCCGGTACTGTAGCGCCTGGACAAAATCCGCCAACAGACCGCTGAGTGCCGCTTTTTCTTCCCCCGTAAGCTCTTCCGGCTTTTTTCCGTCCACCAGAGGACCGACAGCCCCGGCAAGGGCCTTCCATTGCGGGCCGACGGCGTTTTCGAAGTTTCTGCGGTTCGTATTCCCCATGATGAAGGTAATCAGCAGCATCAGCAGCAGTGTAAACACCAGGAATCCAACCGCCGTTTTGTAAAAGACACTCCTGCGCAGCCCGGTCATTTCGTTGCTGTACATCTCTCCCCCTCCTTTTTCGTGTCGAAGGAGTAGCCAATCTTGATCACGGTTTTGATACATCCGGCACACGAACCCAGCGCGGCGCGTAATTTTTTGATATGGTTGTCCACCACGCGGTCATTGCCAAAGTAGTCAAAGCCCCAAACCTTCATCAGGAGCTGCTCGCGCGTGAGCACTGCATTCCGGTTTTCCATCAGTACTGCCAAAAGCTCGAACTCCTTGGGCGCGAGGACACATTCCGCGCCGGCCGCAGTCACCCTGCGGGTCTGGTAATCCAGCGAAATACCGCCCGCGGAGAGCACATCCCCGCACACACGCCCCTTTGCCCGCCGGACCAGCGAAAGGGACTTGGCGCAGAGTACCGCCAACGAAAACGGTTTTGTCACATAGTCATCCGCGCCCAGCTCGTAGCCAAAGAGCTTGTCGTCCTCGTCGCTGCGCGCGGTAAGAAAAATGATGGGCACACCGCTGGACTTGCGGATTCTGCGGCAGACGGAGAAGCCGTCCAGACCCGGCATCATGATATCCAGCAAAACGATGTCGAATGCCGTTTCTTCCAATCGTTCCAATGCTTCCAGGCCGTTTTGCGCGCCTGTCACGAGGAAGCCCTTTGCTCCGAAATAGTCCGCGATGATCTCCCGCATACGCGGTTCGTCCTCCACGATCAAGAGTTGATAGGCCATCTTTTTCCCTCCCTTCGATCTGATCTTATTCGCCCAGTTTATCCTTTTGATATCCTTTCCGATGCTTTTATATCTACATCCTGCATGCGTTGAATGGGATCCATGCAAATACAGGTTTTTCTGCAGTGGTCAACATCTGTATCCCCGCTGCCCTTGAGAAAACGCAGGGAGCCGCCGCAGGCTGATCGACACAGCCTGCGGCGGCTCCGCTTATTCATGCTCATCCGGGATATAATACGGTGCGCCGGTCGCCTCGTCCCGCAGGACGCGCGCCTGCACACCGAACACCGACGCGATCAGCTCCGGCGTGAGGATTTCCGACGGCCGACCGTCGGCATAGACGCCGTGTTTCTGCAGGACGACGATGCGTTCGGCATAGCGCGCCGCCTGATTCAGGTCGTGCAACACCATCACGGTGGTAATGCCCTTTTCCCGGTTCAGTCCCCGCACCAAGCGCAAAATCTCGTACTGGCACCCGATGTCCAGGAATGTGGTCGGCTCGTCCAGCAGCATGACCTCCGGCTCCTGTGCCAGCAGCATGGCAATCCATGCGCGTTGGCGTTCGCCACCGGAGAGCGTTTCGACGGGCCGGTCCTGCAGATGCACAATCCCCACATCGGCGATCGCGCGGTCCACTGCTTCAAAATCCCGTTGGGATAGCCTGCCGCCGAAGCCCGCATAGGGGTACCTGCCGCAGCAGACCAGCCGCCGCACCGTGTAGTCCTCTGGCGACCGCACCCCCTGCGAGAGAATCGCCAGCCGGCGGGCCAGCTTCTTTGTATTCTGGTGGAATATCGACTGCCCGTCGAGCAGTACGTCCCCCTCCGCAGGGATCAGGCTGCGCGACATCGCCTTGAGCAAAGTGGACTTTCCGCATCCGTTCCGCCCGATGATCGCCGTCAAAGACCCCTTCGCAAAGTCGAGGGAGATATGTTCAAGCACTGTTTTTGCGCCGTATCTGATGGAAATATTTTTTGCCTGCAACATCGTGCTTCGACCTCCCCCTCAAAACATACAGGAAAAACGGCGCACCCAGGATCGCCAGGATGATGCCCACCGGCACCTCGATGGGTGGGGCTACCACGCGTCCCAGCGTATCGCACAGCATCACAAGCGCAGCGCCGCCCAGCGCAGCGCCCGGCACCAGATAACGCTCGTCCGAACCGACCAGCATCCGGATGAGGTGCGGGGCGATCAGCCCCACAAAACCCAAAAGGCCCGCTACGCTTACCGCGGATGCGGCCAGGAGGGCCGACACCGCGATCGCGAGCAAACGTGTACGTTCCACATGCAGCCCCAATCCGGTGGCCGCCTCGTCGCCTAGCAACAGCACATTCAGCTGCTGTGAAAAAAGCGCAGCAAGGAGCAGACCCGCCGCCGCATAAGGGGCCAGCATCCAAACGTGCCGCCACGTCACGCCGGAGAGCCCACCCACGGAAAAGCTGACAAATCCGGTCAGCTGGTCCGGGAAAAAGACCATCAGCGCATCCACGCCCGCGCGCAGGAAGGTCGAGGTTGCCACGCCGGCCAAAATCATCCTCGTAGGATTGACGCCGTTGCGCCACGCCAACAGGTAGATCGCCATCGTGGTGACCAATCCGCCGAAGAACGCTGCGGGTGGCATCAGGGCATACAGATCTCCCGGAAAGAGCACCATGGCCAACATCCCGAAAAAACCCGCGCCGGACGACACGCCGATCACACTGGGCGAAGCCAGAGGGTTGCGCATCACGGCTTGTAGCAACACGCCGGAAACCGCGAGGCACGCGCCTACCAGCGCGCCGCACAGGGCGCGCGGCAGGCGCAGATTAAATACGATCTGCCTCTGCACGCCGTCCATGTCGATAAACAGGGCACGCCACACGTCCGGCAGGGAGATATTCACCGCGCCCGCGCCGATACTAAGGAAAAAGGCTAGTGCGCAGAACGACGCCAGCAAGACCAGGACGGTCCAGCGCGCCGCGGTGCGGCGGCCGTTTTCAGGACGCATCGCCATAGAGCTTCTCCGCAAAGTAGGCGAACGCTTCCGGATAGCGCGCATTTGGTTTCAACGTGGAGTATTCGCGCGGCACCGTGTAGATACGGCCCTCCTGCACGGCACGTACCTCTTGCCAGGCGGGATTGTTCTGGATCTCGTCCAACGCGTTCTGTTCCGCTTTCTTTCCGCCGTTCGCCATCTGGATGAACAGCACGTCCGGGTTGCTCTCCAGCACCTTCTCCATACTGAAATCCACCATGGACTGGCCGTTCGCCGCCTGCGCATCGATGATGTTCACCGCGCCGAGGCGGTTCAGCATGTCGCCGATCACGCTATCCTGTACGCCTGCCTTGACATACTTCGCGGTGGCATAGAGGATCATGGCCTTTTGTTCGGGCTTTCCCTGCACCTTTTCAATCTCGGCGTCCACCTGCTTCTGAATGTCTTCCAGCGCGCCCAGTTTCTCCGGCTGGTCCGTGATATGGGTAAACAGCTCGAAGAGGTCGCAGAAATCCTGATAATCTTTATAGCGCACAGAGATATTCGGCACGCCCGCCTGCTGCAATGCGGGCTGAATCTCACGGTTCTTTGTCAGCGTGTTGACCAGGATCACCAAGTCCGGCTCATAGCTGACGATCTTTTCCACGCTCGGCGTGCTCATGGTGCCGATGGTCGGCAGGTCCTTCGCCGCCTCGGGGATGTTGTCCTCCCCCTCGATGCGGGCCACGACGGTCCCGCCCGCCATGTACCACAGCTCCATCGCCGCGTTGAGCATCACCACCACCCGCTGCGGACGTTTTTGAATGGTAACCTCCCCCGCAAGCATATCGTCATAGGTGAGGGTATCCTCCGTTTCCGCAATCACGCCCACAGGCAGATCCTGTTCCGGCGCAGAGGAGACCTCCGAGGAGGAGCTCGATTGGGGTTCGATCATTCCCTCTTCTGTGCGCCCCTGCGAGCCGCAGCCCACTATGGAAAAAAGAAGCGCTGCGGCAAGCAGAAGCGCTGCAGCGGTCTTCCCAATGGTTCGATTCTGTATCACAATTGTCTCTCCTTCTCTATATCAATCATTTCATCCGGCGCGGCGGGCAGGCCGACCCGGAATTCCGTATATGCGTCGCTGCTGGATGCGGAGATGGTCCCCCCGTGCAGCATCACAATTTCTTTGGCGATGGCGAGCCCCAGGCCCGCGCCGCCCGTCCGGCTGGAACGCGCCGAATCGAGCCGGTAAAATTTTTCGAAAATCCGTTCCAGCTGCTGCTGTGGAATGCGCGTCCCCGTATTGCGGAAATAAACGACCGCCTGAGAGCCTTCCCTGCGCGCCGCAACCGTAATCTCCGCGCCTACGGGGCTGTAATGCACCGCGTTGCGCAGAAGATTATCGAACACACGCGCCAGCTTGTCCGCATCCCCCAAGACTTCCAGACCCTGTGGAACATCCAGCCCACATGTAAGATTCCCCTCTGCAAACACCGGGTAGAACTCATCCGCGAGCTGGTGCAACAGGCGCGTCAGATTGACGCGCGACCGCTCCAGTTCCGCACCCTGTAAATTAAAGCGTGTGATTTCAAAGAACTCTTCAATCAGTCCTTCCAAGCGCTCGGCCTTATCCCGCGCAATGCCCGTGTATTTCTCACGAAGCTCCGGCGAAATCTCTTTCTCCTCGTCGAGCAGGCTCAAATACCCGATCACGGAGGTCAGCGGTGTTTTGAGATCATGCGCCAGATAGACCACCAGATCGTTCTTGCGCTGCTCCGCCTCCCGCGCCTCGTACTCTCGCCTGCGCAGACGGTCCTTGATGGTATTCAGTCGGTTTTCCATCGGCTTTAATTCCGGCGGTAGGGAAATCGGCTTTCCGGTATCGTCCAGGACCTCATCGACACCGGCGCTGATCAGGTTCATATACCGGCTAATACGCGACATGGACAGGTAGACCGAGATCGACAGCAGGAACAAAAAACCCAGCATGACAAAAAAGGTCTTATTCTTTTGGATGAGGTTCCAATACAGATATTCCGCGCTGTCCCGATCCATCTTCAGAATATCCCGGCAAAAGCCCACGAAAATGTCTGCAAACGGCGCCTGAAAAATCCCATCCACCACTACGTACATCAGGATCACGCCCAAAAGCGCGGTCAGCAATGTGACACCCGCCAGCTGCAGCACCAGCTTGAGCTTCAGGCGCGTATATTTATCCTTCAATTTTATACCCCACCCCCCAAACCGTTTTGATAAACTTCGGGTTCCGTGCGGGCTCGTGCAACTTCTCGCGCAGGCGGCGGATGTGCACCATTACCGTATTGTTGGAGTCCAGGTATTTTTCCCCCCAGACGCCCTCGAAGAGCTCCTCCGAGGAAAGCACCTTTCCACGGTTTTTGCACAGCATCCACAGCAGGGAAAACTCCGTGGGCGTCAGGTCTACAGGCTGATCGTAAAGCATACATTCATGCGTATCCTTATTGATGACCAACCCCGAGAAGTCGATCACATTCGGTTCCGGGGCCGCACCCGCGTTGTAACGCGTGTAGCGGCGCAGCTGTGCCTTGACGCGTGCGGCCAGCTCTAAAGGGTTAAACGGCTTTGTCACATAATCGTCCGCGCCGATGGTCAGGCCCGTAATTTTGTCCATATCCTCGGTGCGTGCAGTCAACATGATGACCGGGTAGGTGTATTTCTCCCGGATCTTGCGGCAGAGCGCAAAACCGCTCGTCTCCGGCAGCATTACGTCCAGAATTGCCAGGTCGAATGGGCGCGCCGCGATCTGTTCCAGGGCCTGCGCCCCATCATAACATTTATATAGGGTATATCCTTCGTTCTTCAAGTAGAGTTCCACAAGATCCGCAATCTCTTTTTCGTCGTCGACCACCAGAATGTCCGGCATCTTTTCCGCCTCCTGTTTACCGCTGCTGATTGCGCACCACGGAGGTGCCTTTCTCCCGCAGGTAGGTGCTCTCCAGGTCTGCCAAGTGCAGCTTGACCGCCAAGGGATACCGGTCGTACGCCTGGCTGATTGCAAAGCTGCCGCCGCGCGCCGCCTCGTCGAAGCCGCCCATATGCCAGCGGATGGCCATGGCCTCACTCGTCTTCAGACGGAAAAAGCGCT
This sequence comes from Anaeromassilibacillus sp., assembly GCA_048455095.1. Lineage (GTDB taxonomy): Bacteria > Bacillota > Clostridia > Oscillospirales > Acutalibacteraceae > Anaeromassilibacillus. Next base: position 9,508 of record DBFXIC010000233.1, on the reverse strand, counting down.
CAATCAGAAAGACCGATTTTTCCCCGTGCCCATAGGGGAAGCTGTCCTCGATCATATAATACGTTTTCTTCTCCCACGCGCCGGTCTGTTCGTTCTTGACATTGCGCGTGCCCTCTTTATAGAACTGCGCCTTGCACACGTCGTGCAGCAGGCCACAAATGGCAAAACTCTCCTCGCTGTCCGTCTCCGGGTCAAAGTGCTTGTCCATCATTGTGCGGTAGACGCTCACGCTGTGCTGTACCAGCCCGTTCGGACACGCACAGTGAAATTTGGTGCTGGCCGGCGCGGTAAAGAAATCGGTTTTTTGCAGCCAGTCCAGGAACTCCGCGCTGCCCTGGCGCGCGATTTTGCTACGGAAAATCTCTTCAAATTCTTCTTGATAGTCCATTGTATCCTGCCTTTCTCCTTCAGCTTTCTGCATCCATCTTTTGTTCATTATACTGGAAAGGCGCGATTGTGTAAAGCTTGTGCATCCCTGTGCAAATCATATGGAAAATTGTTTCAAAATTATGTATTTTTGTCCTATCATAAACGAACCTATTGATTTCAAAAGTCGTTCATGCTACTATGATGACAAGAAAAGGTGCTTAGTCTATTGTTTTTTATGCATTTTAGTAAAATGTTTCTTTGAAGCAATGGCTTCGCACTCTGTTTTTGTCTGCTCTATTATGGAAAAAGGCAAGGAGGGAAGGAGGGACAAGCACTTTTTAGGGAGAAGAAGAATTTATATCGGCAAGGAAAAGATGGAGGAAAAGATGAAAAGAAAAACAGTACAATCCTTTATTGCAGTGGCCCTGGCCCTGCAAATGGCGGCTGCCGGCGCGACGCCGGTGCTTGCTGCACAGGCGGCACAGACCGTTTCTGCCGCCAGTTATTCCGTTGCTTCCACAGTGGAGGATGAGGAAGGTGACGTCGCTATTTACTTGAGCGACATGAAACCGACCAGCGCGAAAGTCGGTTTTGGCAGTCTGGGCGTCGACAAGGATATCGACAACAAACCCTTACGCCTGCGCGACAAAGACCTGAAAATCGTGGAATATGAAAAGGGTCTCTGCGCACATGCGGCGTCTACCATTGTATTTGACATCTCCAACCAGGGAGCAAAGTATTTTGAGTCGTATATCGGCGTACAGGCCGACTCCGTGTATAGCGGCGAATACGGCAACTGCGGCTTTACCGTTGAGGTGGACGGCAAGCAGATCTACCATATTGACGATCTGTCCGGTCAGGCGGAGCAGGTTCATTTGAATTTAGAGATCCCCGCCGGCGCTAAAACGCTGACCCTCAAGACCGACAACGGCACGGACGGCGTGACCATCTGCGACCACAGCCTGTGGTGCGACGCAAAGATCCTTTGTGACCGTGAGGTGCAGACCGCGCTGTCCTCTGCAGCTGTGACGGCACAGCAGTCCGTACTGCCCATTGGCAAGACCACGCAGCTCACCCCGGCGGGCTACTCCATCGGCGGTGCAGCAATCCCGTCCGATACGATTACAGCTTCCTATCGGAGCTCCGATGAATCCATTGCGACCGTCTCTGCGGACGGCGTTGTGACCGGCGTGAGCGACGGTGTGGCCACCATCACCTGCACCGTGATGCAGGGAGATGTCTCCAAGGATGCCACCGTGGACATCATTGTTGGCAAGGGCGATCCGGCTTCTTCCTGGCAGACCACTTCCCCGGATGGCAGTGTCTCTGCGCTATTTACCCTGCACGATGGAAAGCTCTCATATTCCTCGTTTAAGGACGGCGACCTCGTGGTGGATAACTCCTATGTGGGTCTGACCACCAGCTTGGGCGATTTCTCCAAACTGACCTTTGTCAGCCGTTCCGACGAAGAAATCAACGATCCGTACGAGCTCATTGGTGCAAAGGTTACACAGGTGGAAAACCACGCAAACCAGACCACGATGAACTTCACGAAAGAAGGCGTCGAAGGCGTTACCTTCAGCGTAGTTGTGCGCGCTTATGACGACGGTATCGCATTCAAATATCAAATTACGGCGGAAGATGAAAACACGCCGATCACCATTTCTTCTGAAAATACCTCGCTACAGATTCCGCAGGGCTCCACTGCCTATGTGATGCCGTACATTGCACACAACGAGCAGGTGGAAGAGGAGCGTCAGCTCAATGAACTCAACGAGCGGTATTGCATGCCGCTTCTCTACAAGACCCCGGCCGGCAAGTATGCCCTGATCTCTGAGGCGGGCCTCCACGAGGAATATTGCGGCACAGACATCATCGGCAATCCGAATGGCCGCTTGGACATTGTGTTCTCCAACGAACAGGGTTCCAAGGCTATCACAACCAAGGCGCCGTTTGCAACGCCGTGGCGTTTTGCCGTGATGGGCACCACCGCCGATATTGTAGAAAACACCATGGCGGAAAATCTCAGCCCTGCCAATGTCATCGGCGATGCCTCTTGGGTCCAGCCGGGTGTGACCGCTTGGACATGGCTGAACCGCGAATCCACCAACAACCCGGATGTCTATAAGAAGTACATCGATTTTGCCGCCGAAATGGGCTGGCAGTATGTGCTGCTGGACGAGGGCTGGCAGCCCAAGGGCAGCTCCAACGGCCATAGCGGATATGCCTATTGGGGCTATTATGACTGGACCGAGGATCTGTTGCAGTATGCCAAGGACAAGGGCGTGCGCCTGATTGCCTGGCAGAACCACAACGATTTGAAAAAGGCAGGCGAGGCGGAACGCCGTCTCAAAGAGCTGGCTGATATGGGCTTCGCAGGCATTAAGCCGGACTTCTTCAATTCTCAGTCCCAGGATTACATTAAGTTCTACATCAAGCTGATGCAGATCACCGCGGATAACCACATGTTCATCAACATCCACGGCGCAAATAAGACCACTGGCGAGCGCAGAACCTACCCGAACGCCCTGTCCCGTGAGGGCATCTTTGGCGCGGAGCAGGATCTGTTCCGTCCCGCGGACGTGAGCGCTTACCACAACTGCATGCTGCCGTTCATGCGCTGCGCAGTTGGCCCGGCGGACTACACGCCGATGTTCTCGCACCGCACCAACACCCGCAAGCAGATGACCATCGCGCAGATGGGTGCGCTGACCGTCACCTATGAGAGCGGCATCCAGTGCTTTGCTGACCGTCCGGAGGCGTATCTCAACAGCCCTGCATGCGATTTCTTTAAGAGCTTCCCGCGCCAGTGGGATGAGAGCAAGCTCCTGGCAGGCGAGCCGGGCGAGTATGTCAACACCGCCCGCAGAAGCGGCGACAACTGGTACCTCGGATTAATCTGCAACGAGCAGCGTACCGCAGAGTTTAAGCTTGACTTCCTGGGTGAAGGCGATTACTACGCATTCATCTATGAGGACGGCAAGGGTGTGGACGACATGACAGCCCGCATGCAGAAGGTGAACAAGGACACCACCCTCTCCATCCCGATGGCCGAGCACGGCGGCGCGATGATCAAGATTCTCAAGAACCTGCCCAGCCAGGCGGAATCCATCACCCTGAGCGAGACCGAACTCACGATGATGCCGAATGAGTCCGTCACTTTGACGGCCACCCTCAGCCCTGAGGACGTGGAATATAAGACGGTCAACTGGACGTCCAGCAATCCGGAAATCGCTACTGTGACGAACGGTAGGATCACCGCTTTAAAGCCGGGCATCGTCACCATCACAGCTACCACCGGCTATGAGGGCGATATCGCCGCTTCTTGTGAAGTCACTGTGCGCCGTCCGGAATTCACCCTGACAAATGACTGGTCCATTACCCGCAGCGATCCGGAAAACTGGAAGCTCAACAATGAGAACTCCATCACCATCACCACGCAGGCGGGCGAATATTACAGCAATACCTCCAACGCCGCGAACGTCTTCCTGACCCCGGTGGAGGGTGACTTTACCGCCACCACCAAGCTGACCTTTGTACCGGGCGCCGATTACCAGACCGCCGGTATCATTGTCTATCAGGACGACGAGAACCTCTACGGTGCGTATAAGCGTTATCATTCCGGCTTTAAGGGCAACATCTTCACCGACTTTGCCATCAACAAAGGCAAGGCTTCCGAGCATACCACGCCCGACCCGGACAAGGATGCGCCCGCATACATCAAAGTCGTGAAAGAAGGCACCACCTTAACGGCGTATTATAGCCGCGACAATGAGAACTGGACGCAGATCGCCAATCCGCTGAACGTCTCCGGCCTGACCGGCGACCTCAAGGTTGGTCTCTATGCAGTCGACGGCAACGGCAAGACCGGTTCCCTCCCCGCAACTTTTGAAAACTTCACCATCAACGGAGAAGCGGTTCCGTTCGCCAACAAATACACGGAAGCAAAGGAAATCAGCCTCAGCGAGTCCGAACTGTCCATGAAGCAGTACGAGACCGCGACGCTGACCGCTACCCTCACCCCGGCAGACGCCGACGACCCGATCGTATGGGTTTCCAGCGATCCGGACATCGCTTCTGTCGACGCAAACGGCAAGATCACCGCGTTTGAGACTGGCAAAGTGACCATCACCGCCATGACCGGCTTCAACAATGAAGTTACTGCCTCCTGTGAGGTCACGGTAACGGCGGCCGACCTGGTGCTGACAAATGGCTGGAACGTCACGCGCAACGATCCGGAGAACTGGAAGCTCAATAATGAGCGCTCCCTCACCATTACCACCCAGGCGGGCGAGTATTATGTCGGCACTCATAACGCGAAAAACGTGTTCCTGACCCCGGCAGAGGGCGACTTCACCGTCACCACGAAGCTCGACTTTGTCCCGGTGGCAAACTATCAGACCGCCGGCATCATCGTCTATCAAGATGACAGCAACATCTATGGTGCATACAAGCGCTACCACAGCGGCTTCCAGGGCAATATCTTCACCGATTTTGTCTTGAATAACGGCAGCTTCTCAGAGCACACCACGCCCGACACCGATCGGGATGCACCGGTCTATTTGAAGGTTGTTAAGGAAGGCACCACCTTCTCCTCCTTCTATAGCCGCGACAACGAGACCTGGACACCCATCGCGGCTCCGGCCAATATGCCCGGCCTTAAGGGCAACATTCAGGTCGGCCTCTATGCGGTGGACGGCAATGGCAAGAAGGGCACACTGCCGGCAACGTTTGAAGACTTCACCATCAATGAGGAAACCGTCGCGTTTGCAAAGGCGCCTGTTTCCGAAGCGAGCAGCTTCACCGTCAAGTACGGCACAAATGCGGAGCTCACCCTCAACGGCGAAGAGCAGAAGATCCCGAACCTGATCGGCAAATACACCGGCTCCTTCGAAGAAGGAAGCAACTTGAACCTCTCCTTCAAGCCGTCCGTTGAGGGCCGCGAGTTCAGCGAAGTCCTCCTCAACGGTGAAGCGCAGGAGATCAAGGACACCAAGGAATTCACTTATAAAGCGGTCAAGGGTGCAGAGGCAGAGGAATTGGAATTCTCCTTCTCTGTCGTCAGCAAGTCCATTCTGAACACTCTGATCGATTATGCAGAAACCCTGGACAAAGAAGTTGAGGGTGCGGTGCCCAGCGTACAGGAAAAATTTGCCGAAGCACTTGCAGAGGCAAAGACTGTCTCCGAAACCGTTGCTGTGACGCAGGAGCAGATCAACGACGCATGGGGCAACCTGCTGGACATCATCCACTATCTTGCCTTCCAGCCCGGCGATAAGACCGAACTGAAAGTACAGCTTGGAACCGCTGAAGAGATCCTTGCGCAGGAAGGCCTTGCGCCGGCAGAGATCGAGATTTTGAAAGAAGCCTACGAGGCGGCAAAGAAAGTCTATGATGACCGCGACGCGATGGAAGCCGAAATTACCGAAGCGGTTGAAAACCTGAAGGATGCAATTGATGCGGTCCGCCATCAGGCCGACAAATCCACGCTCATCAATACGATCAAGAAGGCGGAAGCCCTTGACTTGACGCAGTATGTGGACGAGGGCCAGTCTGCGTTCCTGGAAGCGCTGGAAAGCGCCAAGACGGTCCGTGACGATCTCGACGCCACGCAGACCGAAGTGGACGCTGCAAACGACGCTTTGAACACCGCGATGACCGCCCTGCGCAAGATCGTCAACAAGGATTACCTGAAAAAGCTGATGGGAATCGCCGAGTCCAAAAACCCGGCCAAGTACACCACAGCAAGCTATCAAAAACTTGTTGAGGCCATGAAGGTTGCGCAGGACGCGCTCGATGACAACAGCCTCGCAGAGGGCGATCCGGTGGCAGAAGCCAAGGTTCACGACGCGGAGACCAAGTTGGCCTCTGCAATCGACGGCCTGGAAAATGCAGGCGGTAATTCCGGCGGCGGTTCCGGCAGCCACTCCACCGGCGGCTCCAGCACTTCCACGGCGACTGCAACCACAACAGCGCCTGACTTTACGCTGGACGACGCGACCAAGAGCTGCTCGTTCCGTGTGGGCGAACGCTTCACATTCACCGTTAAGACAACCTCCGCGACCGCACCGACCGTCACGGCAAGCAATGCCAACGTCACGGTGCAGTATCTCACCAAGACCGCGGACGGCTATAGCTTCCAGTTGAACGGCGTTAGCATGGGTGAATCCGATATCACGGTTACGCTGAACGGCGCCTCCTCCACTTTCAAAGCAAATATCCAGGAGGGCTCCGTCCGCAGCGACACAGTCGGCACCATCCAGGTGAAGAAGGGCCAGGCATACACCTTTAAGATGACCGTTATCGACGGCAGCGAGGCGACTCCGATGTTTGTATGCGGTACGGATGGTGTATTTAAGACCCAATTCATTAAGAAGGACGGCAAGGACTTCTACTTCCGCATCTGGGCCACCGGCAAGGTGGGCGACGCCTCCGGTATCTATACCACGATGCCCAACCAGAATGCAGTTCGCCACTGTGTGGCGGTTATTGCCGAATAATCCATCCCTTTGATGCAGGCTTCCCCGGCACATTTGTGTGCCGGGGAAGCTCTTTTTATGCCAGTTTAACATCTATAAGATCTCTACCGCGTTGTGGGGCCGCCTTTTAAAAGTATTTTCCGGCCGATCGCAACCCTGTGGAATCTTTTGAAATTGCTTGACTTTTTATGTTCTCCGGAATATACTTTTGATAGATTCTTTTATAAGTATCTGATAAAAGAAAGGAGCTTTGCTATGAGCTGGCTTGATCTCCATATGCATACCAATTTCAGCGGCGACGGCACCTATTCCCCGGAGGAGCTGATGGACCTCTGCGCGCAGAACGGCGTGCGCGTCGCGGCCGTTGCGGATCACAACTGCACCCGCGCCGTAAAACGGGCTATGTGCCGGGCCGACGCGCTGGGCATGGAATGTATTCCCGCTGTGGAGCTGGATTGCACCCATCAGGGCGTCAACCTGCACCTTCTCGGGTACTGGATCGACCCGCGGCATCCTGGCTTTGATGAGACAGAGCGCAGTATTCTGGAACAGGAACAACAGGCTGGCGCGCTCCGCATTCAGCGCGCGCAGGAGATGGGTTTTCACTTCGACGCGGAGCCCCTTTATCAAATGCAAGATGGCGTTGTCACCGGAGAAATGATCGCAGAGGCGGCACTGGCGCAGGACCCGGAGAACCTCATGCTTCTTCCCTATCGTCCCGGCGGTGCACGGAGTGACAACCCCTACGTCAATTTCTATTGGGATTTCTTCTCACAAGGGAAGCCTGGTTATGTCCCCATCGTCTATCACAGCCTACAGGAGGCTGTCGCCCTGGTGCGCGACGCAGGCGGATTGCCAATCCTTGCGCATCCCGGCAACAATGTACATGAGGATGAACCGCTTCTGCGGGACATTCTGGCGCAGGACGTGTGCGGGATGGAGGCATACAGCAGTTATCACTCACCGGAACAGACCGCTTTCTATCTGCAACAGGCCAAAAGCCTTGCCGTTGCCGTGAGTTGCGGCAGCGATTTCCACGGCAAGACCAAACCGAGCATCTCCCTTGGCGGCGTGGACTGCGCCGGTCGGGAGGCAGAGCTTTTGGAAGGCCTGCGGAAAGCACTGAAAAAGGGATAAGTGCATGAGGCCATCGGGGCCCTTCTTATCAGAAGCTGTGGACATCTTCAACCGCATTATTCTTCAGTGACCGGCATAGCTCTGCCGGATGCCAAGCATGCATATGCGCCATCGTTTTGCCCCCCCCCTATTTCATCAATAAAGGAGATTTTGTCCATGTGTGAGTCCGGAAAACCGGAACTGATGAAAAAGATGAACACCGCGCTGCTCTACCGCGCGTTAATCGCCTTTGGTAGCTCTACACGGGCAGAACTGGCGGCGGAGACGCGCATCAGCCTGACCACTGTTCGCGCCCTGCTGGAAGAGCTGTTGGACTGCGGGGAGATCGTAGTGACAGAGCTGGATGTTTCCAGCGGCGGACGGCGGGCCCAACGGTATGCGCTTCATCCGCAGCGCAACTGGATTCTCTCCTTTTATGTGGACGGGTGCAATATTTTGTATTGCGTCCGGAGCCTGGACGGCGCCTGCCACGAAGCGGGCGTCTATCCCACCGGCGGCAATTTGGAGGAAAGCGCCGCGCGGTTCCTGCGCGAGGCGTTGGAAAAGTGGCCCCTGGCGGCAGTGGGGGCGGGCGTGCCCGGCGTGGTGGAAAACGGGCGCTTTTTGAGCGATGGCGGGCGTGACATCGGCGGACAGCTGCAAACTTTTTGCAAACGGCCCGTCGCTTTGGAAAATGACCTGAACGCCGCCGCAGTAGGATTCTGCCTGCGGCAGTCCGGGCAGACGCCCGGCGGCAGCCTGGAACCGGCCGACATGGCCTACCTGCATTTTAACCGCTCCTGCACCGGCGCGGGGATCGTATCCGGTGGGCAAATCCTCCACGGAACACACCGCTTTGCAGGGGAATTGGGCTTTCTTCCGATGGAAAACGCCACTTTGGATGCCGCCCTTCAAAGCGCTGGCACCATGAATCAAAAGATGGAATACATCGCGCGGGCGATCAGCATGCTCTGCTGCGTGACAAATCCTTCCCTCGTGGTGGTGGGAGGGACCCTGTTCTCCGATACACCGCCCGACGTGTCGGAGCTCTTGCGCCTGACCGGGCAGTATCTAGCGGCGCCTATGCTTCCAAAGATTGTTTTCTCCGATAATTTCCGGGAGGACTACCTTTTGGGTCTGCATCACCTGACTGTGGAAGCGCTCATCCCGCTGCTTCCATTGCGCACAGAATCCTGAACACCGGAATCATTGGAAAATTCCGTATAATATTGTTTATAACTTCCCTTATTACCTCCTCTGCCCATCCAAGGACGTGTGTTTCGTTCCTGGGTGGGCAATTGTTTTCTTCCTGCACGATTCTCCCCAAACAGATTTGCATTCCGGGGATCTGATGGCTCACCGCTCGTCCCCGGTTATCTTTTGTGAACGGGATGGTACAGGCGGCCATTTGCGCCAAACGCGGGCCAGTTCCATACTTCCAGCCCCTTTACGAAAAGGGAAAAGAGCAAACCGGTTCTTCGCACATCAGAAAAGAACCAGTCTCCTTTCTTCCCCATCTTCCTTTAGAAGTCTCTTTCTCTTAA
>DBFXIC010000232.1:0-11567 GCA_048455095.1 Anaeromassilibacillus sp. | reverse complement strand
ATCCTACCATACTCAATAGATTGACTAGGAGCAATATATTGAGTATAATGAAGATAAATTAAGCCTAGTCGTCAAAATTCGATCTATTATTTTCAACGGAGTGATAAAATAGAATTATATTGAACAAAATTTCTTTGGGTTTTGTATTATCAATCCGTGATCAGTAGAACGATATGAGGGCAAATGTAATGAATCGATTAAACGGCCCCTTTTTTCAAATGCGCTGGCCCTCAAGGATATAGAACGAAGATTTTATATCCAAAAGGACGATATCCCCCTGTAAAACTTTATTTTGCATATATAAACCTCTTGATTTTCCGATGAGGTCCATATTGGGGAATGGGTTCTCTTTTTAAGTCACATAGGAATATGCAATGGCAGAATAAGGACAAGGGTTTAGATGACAAAATCCGATGGAAATGCCCTACATAAAATAAAGATCCCCCGATATTCAGGCACAAATAAGCAACACGAACCCGCTGCAATCCGTTTTTGGATGCGTTGTGTCCCTGATGGGTACTGTGCCAATAAAATTTGAATGCAATAAAAAAAGGCGCTTCACCGACTGCCGTCCGCCCTTTGGGGCATCCGGTTTACTAGGTGAAACAGCCTTTATTTCTATATGATTCGCTCTGAGCCCATTTGAAGGCCCTATTTTTAAACAGGTTTGTTACATTGCCAGCCACTTAGCAAGTTGTAACAGATACTGTGCTTTTTCGCTGTCCAATTTTCTGACAGCATAAATCAGTTCCCTTTCCAAAGGAGAGGGATAGAGCACGTCTTCACCATCATTGAAAAATTCTGACAGTGTGACGCCCAATGCGATCAAAAGCCGCTCGAGAATCGCGACAGAAGGTTGCGTAGTGCCCTTTTCAATGGAGTGGATGTGATTTTCTGATACGCCCGACTCTTTGGATAAAGCATAAACGCTCTTACCTTTACCTTCACGCAAATTTTTGAAGCTTATGCCGATATCCATTTTCGCCTCCGGTAAATGTTTTATTAGGTTCTTCCTTTTGCTCTGTTCCAGGAGAAAAATTTTATAGGCGGATATGTCAAAAACGGACCCATGGTAGACAAACGGTCTGCAAATCCGGGCGGACTGCCGAAGAACCCCTATTTTTATTATAGTATGAAAAGAATCTAAAATTAATACATATAGTATTCGGTAAGATACAACTATATAGATGTGCTATTTGGGTGATAATTCTTCACAAATATTAAGGGGGCGATTATGATGATGAACTTACATGAAGCGCTGCGTATTTTGCGGGTACGTGCGGGCCTGACGCAAAAGCAGCTGGCAGATATGTTGGAACTGGACCGATCCAGCTATACCTATTACGAGACGGGGAAGAGCATGCCCACCGTTGTGGCATTTTGGAGGCTTTCCTGCTTGTATGGCGTTTCCATGGATACCATGATGGGGGAAAGTGAAAAACGTCTGGAGGAAGAAATGGAGGAATCCCATCGCATGAAAGTGTTGGGGGAGGCCGGATTCCGTGTGAAAAATATTCTTTTGACAGCGCACAGTCTGAATCGGGAGGAACTCCATGAGCTGACAGGTGAAGTCTGGGATTTGTGGAATAGACGCAAGCCGGACGGCTACGGGTGTTGCGCTTTGCAGGAAAAACAGATATAATAGAACCCGTAGCGACCGGCTTTTGCCGGGAGCGATTTCGAAAAAGAAGGGGTTCGCACGAATGAAGCTGGGAATCGTAGGCCTGCCGAACGTGGGCAAAAGCACCCTGTTTAATGCAATTACCAATGCGGGCGCACAGTCCGCAAACTATCCGTTCTGCACCATTGAACCAAACATCGGCGTGGTCGCCGTGCCGGACAAGCGTCTGGACCGGCTTGCAGAGATGTACCATCCGGAAAAATACACCCCCGCCACCATTGAATTTGTGGATATCGCCGGCCTTGTACGCGGTGCCAGCAAGGGCGAGGGATTGGGAAATAAGTTCCTCGCAAATATCCGCGAGGTCGACGCAATTGTCCATGTAGTGCGTTGTTTTGTCAACGACGACATTATCCATGTCGAAGGAAGTATTGACCCGAAGCGCGACATTGAGACAATCAACCTCGAATTGATCCTTTCCGATATGGAGGTACTCGACCGCCGCATCGAAAAGACGCAGAAAATGCTGAAAGCGGACAAGAAGTACCAGGAAGAACTGGACTTTTTCAAGCGTGTTCGTGAGGCGCTGGACGCAGGCAAATCCGCGCGCAGCGTGGAATGCACGCCGGAAGAGGCGGAACTGCTTTCTACTGTGTCGTTGCTGACGAACAAGCCGGTGATCTACGCGGCCAATGTGAGTGAGGACGATTTCAAGGGCGGCATTGAGAACAACCCTTATTTCCAGCAGGTCAAGGAGATCGCGGACAGCGAGCATGCGGGTGTGCTGCCGATTTCCGCGGAAATCGAGTCGGAGATCGCGGGTATGGACCCAGAGGAAAAAGAACTTTTCCTCGCGGACATGGGCCTGCAGGAATCCGGCCTGGACCGTCTGATCAACGCGTGCTATTCGCTTCTGGGCCTTATTTCCTATCTGACCGCGGGCCAGCCGGAGGTGCGCGCCTGGACCATTACCAAGGGAACCAAAGCGCCACAGGCGGCGGGCAAAATCCACAGTGATTTTGAGCGTGGTTTCATCCGCGCGGAGGTCATCGCTTTTGATGACCTGATGGCATGTGGTACCATGGCGGCCGCGAAGGAAAAGGGCCTGGTCCGCTCCGAGGGCAAAGAGTATGTGATGAAGGACGGGGATATTGTACTGTTCCGTTTCAACGTCTAAAAGGGGGAATCCCCATGATTCAAATCAGACTGGCAAGGCCGGAGGATGCCGCGGCGCTTGCGGCGATCTATGCGCCGTACGTGCGGGAGACGTCCATTACATTTGAATACGAAGCACCGGACGCAGAGGAGTTCGCACGGCGGATCGGGCATATCCGCCCGGATTTTCCATATTTGATCTGCGAGGTGGACGGGCAGCCTGCGGCGTACGCCTATGCGTCCCGTTTTCATGAGCGCGCTGCCTTTCAATGGGATACGGAGCTGAGCGTTTATGTGGAAAAACGTTTCCACCGGCGCGGCCTCGCACAGGCACTGTGCGGCTGTATCATCAATTTGCTCCGCGAACAGGGATACTTTGCGCTCTACGCGTTGATTACGATGCCAAACGATAGCAGCGAACGCCTGCATGAACGGTTGGGCTTCCACCGGATTGCCGTCTATCCGCGCACGGGCTATAAGCTGGGCGCGTGGCACGACATGATCGTAATGGAAAAGCGCCTGGCACTGCGGCCGGAAAACCCGGAACCGCCGCATGCGTTTTCCACACTTCCATGCGAATTGGTGGAAAAGATCCTGCGGGATGCAACAGACGCATGGAATGCAGGCCTTCACCGGATATAGGATCACAGCATATCAAAGTTCAGGCATGGGCAAAACATACCAAAGACACAGCATGCCTTTTTGATGCGCTGTGCGATAGATGGGGATACGGCCACAGAATTGGGCACAATAAAAAATCATCATGCGCCATCGCTTGACTCAAATAAAACGATCCGAACATACTGCCATACATTTTTGATGCGCTGGGCCACATATGAGGATTCAGCCACAAATTTGGGCGCAATAAAAAACTGGGTTCAGCTTTTGCTGAAAACCCAGTTTTTTTATTGCGCGCACACAGTGCCGCGCCTATTACGGTTTCGTTTCGTCTGTGAATATAAAAATTTCTTCAACAGTGGTGTGAAAAACCTTTGCGATGTCCATCGCCAGCTTTAAAGAGGGATTGTATTGACCGCGCTCCAAACGCCCGATGGTCTCGCGGCGCACGTCGACCAGCCGCGCCAGTTCGCTCTGCTCCATGTGGCGTTCCATCCGCAATTCCCGTATTCTGGTTGTAAGCATCGTTATACACCGAACCGTTCCAGCGCCAGGAAGAGAGAGCTCCGTCCCAGCCAGAGCAGGACGAAGATCAATGCCAAATCGTACGCCGCAATAGAAAAGTTCCCTGCAAACAGCGTCCCAGCAAGGACTATCCCCGCGAGCAGATACAGGATCTGAAAGATGATGGAGTCCGCCTGTCGCTCGTTTTTCACAGCGCGCTCGTCGGACTTCTCCTTTGGGAAGAAGGCGGTGATTACAAGGACGGCGACCACCAAAACAGAAACTGCCAGGGCAGTTCCACGGAGCCAGCCAGGCATTTCAAAGGGCAGCTTGCCAATCAGAAGGAAAAGCAACAGGGCTCCCCCACTTGCAGCATCCAATTGTTTGGCCTGCGTGATGGTCATAAGTGGTACTTTCATGGAAATTTGTCCTTTCTATGTGATGTATTTGTATCTTTTGAGATAAATATATCACATGAAATGCAAATTGTCAATCCACAAAAACAGCTTTTTAAAAATAAGAGAGGGTCATGAGCAACAGATCCTGCGTAAAACAGATCTGCGTAAAAAGGAGAACGGTGACAAACAGCACAAACTCTATAGAATAAAAAACAGCGCCCTTAAGCGGCCATTGCTGCCGCCAAGGGCGCTGCTCTTTCAAGAATATTTTTCCTCTATCCGTCTTTTACTGCTCTATCCCCAGGGACAGGCAAGGGGAAAAGAGGCTGTAACCGTGAAAATAGGTGTGCACCGCAGAGAGACATTCAGAAGGCGCGTCCGGCCATTTCGGATTACGCGCTTTGTAGCCGGTCCAAAACATCCTGCATCTGGGAAATCTCCTCCTGCTGCGCATCGATGATGGCATTTGCCAGCGTACGGACTTCCTCATCGCTGGTATGGTTCAGGATGGCATTCGACATATCCACGGCCATCTGGTGATGCATGGTCATCCCCTCTGCAAAAGCCGCATCCAAATTGGTTGCGGAAGAGGAATGCCCTGTATGATGGCTGGAAAGCATTTTTTCGTATTCTTTCCAGTAGGCGTCCGCCTTTTCCTGGTCCGTCTCCCCGCTTGCTTTGAGGTCTTCTATCATGGATTTCATTTGACCAATTTCCTGCGTCTGTGTGTCGATCACATTTTCCGCCAGCGTTCGCAGGGTGGGATCGTTCCCACCTGCCTTCAAGTAACTCTGTGCCATAGCGATGGCCGACTCGTGATGTGGGATCATCCCGGCGAGGAAATCGACCGCTGCACTTCCGGTCTTTTCAATTCCCTCCATATCGCGCATCATATTGGACATGATGGTATCCTGCTCGTTTAGATAATTGGCAAGCGCTTCATCCTGAGAGGACACGCTCGATTGTCCCTGTCCCATGCTGGAGTGGTCCATTCCGGCATGATCCATGCCGGGATTCTGTCCATCGGAAGAATCTTTCCCGCCCATAAGGCCGGCGGCTGAAGCCCAAACGAGCAGCAGTACTAGGATGGCGGCAAGAATTCCGACAATCCAATAGGTGGTTTTTTTGTTCATCGTAGCTCCTTTCGGGCGAAAAGCCGCCCTGTTCATTTCCAACCTTTAGGCTTCCGTTTTTGTTGTTCTATTATACATTTTCCCAAACAAGGTGCCTTGACAGGAGAAAAATTTTTTTGATGGATTTGGTTTAACAAACATCCTAAAAATTTTACATTTTTTCAATGATTTTTCGGTTGATATATTGACTTTTGAAAGCTGGTATGTTTCAATAGGATTGTAAAGTTCACTGGTCTAATTATTAAATTGGTATCAATTTAATTGTGGCGGCACCCATCGAAAGAATTGCTGGAGTGGCTTTCTTTCCGGCGGAATCCGAAAGGAAAGGAGGGGGAGCATCCGAAGGAGCTGATGGGAAAAGCGGTGCGGCAAGCGGCCGTACAAGAGCAAGGATGATTGTAAAGCTTAGGAGGAGAAAAAAGAGATGGATATGAAAAAGAGGGCGTTGGCCCTGATGCTGGCCGTACTTATGGCGACGTCCGGCACCAGCGTTGTCGGCATGGCGGCGGAGGCCTCCGCAGGCAGTTCTGCAAAGGAAAGCGCTGTATGGCAGTTGGGTGAAACACAGGTCAAGGGTGCGCTCAGCGCCGCCCCAAAAGAAGCAGATCTAGACGCACAGGGACCGTTCGGCTGGTTCCACTTCAATAATAAGACGTTGGACGACTGCGCCCGCAAGGATGGGGACAATTTCATCTCCAATGTGGAGCTGTCCGGCACGCTCGCACAGATCGCCGTGGACGCGGCCACAAATTTTCGCTATGCGGAAGCGCCCGCGAAAAACAGTAAGGGACAGGTCATTAACGGCAAGGGCGGCCGTGTGAGCTTCACCGTCCCCGGCAGCACAGAGCCGCGCTATCTGCGCGTCTATACCGGCTCTTGGGCGTCCGAGATCACCCTGCGTGTTTCAGTCAACGGCGAAGAGCAGTACAGCCGCTCGTTCGGCAAGCGCAATACGACCTCCGGCGCCGAGTGTTTCCTGTCCGCCATCACCTATCAGACGGCCTCCGACGAGGATGTTGTCACGGTGACAGCGGAGGTTACGGAGGCATACGACGCAACCTACGCCAACATGAGCATCCAGGCAATCGCTCTGACGGACGAGCCCTTCCCGGAGGAAGAGCAGCTTATCACCGGCGAGGTACAGGACGCGCCCGCAACGGCCAACCTCACCAAGGAGGGCGGCATCGATTGGGTGCAGCTTGATCATACCGATTTTGGCGCGTTCAATCGCAAGGATACCGAGGACCCGGCCATCGGCGGCCCGACGCTGATCGGTACGCAGGATTACGTGGCCAAGAATACCAAGACAAACTTTGTGTATCTGGACGGCATGTCCCCGGTGCAGTCAATTGCGGACAACAACCATAAGGCGCTGGTGTTCACCGGAAAGGGCAACGGCATCGAATTTACTGTGCCCGCCAGCAAGGAAGAGCGCTACGTGAGCGTCTATACCGGCGTGTGGGCGGCGGATATCACCGCAGAGGTGATCGTCAATGGTGAAACCGCTTATACGGAAACATACGGCAGCACAAATACCACATCTGGAACCCCGGCCGTTTACCATGTGCTGCGCTTAGCCTACAGCTGTGCCGACGAGGGCGACGAAGTCCGCATCAAAGTCTACGTCTCCAAAGCGTACGACGCAACTTGGGGCAATATGAACATCGCCGCAATCACCCTGAACGACCAGATCGTTGAGGACACCGGTTCCATCGCGGCGGGCAAGGTTTCCGCAGCGCCGGTCGCCGCGGATCTGACCAGCGAGGGCAACCTCGACTGGGCGTATTTTAATAACAAGGATTTTTCCAACTATAACCGCAAAAACCAGGACGCTTCCCAGATCACCAATGTGACGCCCGTTGGAACCCAGCAGGGAAACCCCGTCATCAAGGACGCCAAGACCGCCTACCAGTATACGGACGGCCTTGATCCCGAGAGCGAAGACGGCGCACACAACGGCTTTGTGTTTGTCGGCCAGGACAGCGGCGTGACATTCAATGTCCCCGGCGGCCCGGAGATGAAATATTTGAACGTCTATACTGGCGAATGGGCCTCCGACATTACGCTGGAGCTGCTTGTCAACGGCGAGGTTGAATGGAGCAAAACGTATGGAAACAGCGTGACCACCGCGGGTACTCCAGCGGTGTGCAATGTAGCCCGCATCCAGTATAAAACCCCGAACGAGGACGACGAAGTGGAAGTCCGCGCGTTGATCTCCACAGCGCACGACGCGAGCTGGGGTAATATGAGCATCCAGGCGGTCACTCTCTCCGACACCGCTCCGGCCAGCCTCGATGAAAAACTCACCACGCCCGAATGGGAGATCGACCATACCGGCGGCCAGATCCAATCCATGAAGACCATGGTCGGCGGTGAGATGTATACCATCCCGATGCGCACCGACGAGCGCGGCGGCTTTGTGTGGAAGTACAACGGCCGCAGCGTCGCAATGACCTCCGGCGAGGCCGACGAGGACGGCAGCATCACCTATACGGGCCGTTCCCGCACGGCAACCGAGGATTTGACCTTTACTCTGCGGTACTCCGTGGACGAGCAGAAACAGCTCGTGGTCACCGCTTCTGTCACCAACAATCGGGATGCGGATCAGGCGGTCGATAAGCTCTCCCTGAACATGGGCTTCAACACCTATCTGGAGAGCTACCCGCAGTACAACGACCAGTTGTTCCCGACCTTGCTGCGCTGCGAAAAGACGCACCTGTGGGGCTATCTTTCCACACCATCCGGCCGTTTGATGACCATTGCGACGGATGCGCCGGTCGCCTCCTATACGCTGGACTACCAGTGGGGCGCGCACCGCATTTATACGGCGTCCCTCGATATGCTGCAATCTGGCGAGCTGCCGGAGCGCCATCCGCAGGACGCAGATCACATCGGTGCAAACGAGACCAAGACGTGGAATATCTATATGAAGCCAGTGGAGGACCTCAACGCGATCGAAGAGGTCAAACCCACGATCTCCAACAACACGATGATCCCGACCATCGATGCAGACCGCTATACCATGGCGCAGGATGAGACTTCCCAAGTCACCATTTATTCGCAGTCCCCGCTGAAGGACGGCACGGTCACGCTGGTGGACCCGGACGGCGCGAAAACCACGCTGGCAGTGGCGGATAACGGCAACGGCGTCTATACCTGCGCATTTGATGCAGCGGATAGGGCCGAGGGCGTTTACAAGCTTTGGGCGGAAAACGAAGCCGGCTATAAGGCAGAGGGCATGTTCTCCGTCCGTATGCCGTGGTCCTGGTACACCCAGCAGGCCCGCAAGGCCGCTGTGGAGGCCCCGCAGAAGGGCGGCTCCCACGCGGAGGAATTCTACGGCCTGTACTCCGCGTACATTGCAAAGAAATATTTCCCGGACGATACCCTCGATATGGCCGTCGACGAGAAATTTGAAGAGATCTATCCCCTGATGTACGACGTCAAGACCGACCTGCCGACCTCCTGGGAGAACCGCATCCAGAACCACTCCGCCATGCTGGGCGTGTTTGTGGACAAGTACCAGAGTTCCGGGAATAAGAGCGACCTGGAGAGCGCCGTCCACCTGGCCGACTTCCTGCTGACGAAGCAGAAGAGCAACGGCGGCTATTACAACGGCGGCACGGATTACACCTCCGTCATCTATCCGGCAAAGTCCATCATGGAACTGATCTATGTGGAAAAGGCGCTCAAGGACGACGCTTCCCTCACAGAGGACGAGCGCGCAACTTGGGCGGAGCGCTATGAGCGCCATTTCGCTTCCGTCACCCGCGCCATGGACAACCTGGTGCGCCTGGACGGCCACTTTGAGACAGAGGGCCAGCAGACCTTTGAGGACGGCGCGAACTCCTGCTCCGCCACACAGCTGAGCGAATTCGCCCTGATGTTCCCGGCGGGTTCCGCGGAACGCAAAAAGTACACGGACGCGGCGCTTAAGATTATGAATTACCACACCTCGCACCAGCAGTCTATCATTCCGGACTCCCGCATGAACGGCGGCACCCTGCGCTTCTGGGAAGCACAGTACGACGTCGAAATGCAGTTGACCAGCGGTTCCCCGAATATGATGAACTCCCCGCACGGCTGGTCCGCGTGGAACATCTATGCGCTGTTTAACCTCTATGAGCTGACCGGCGACCAGCAGTATCTGGAGCGCGGCATGAACGCCATGGGTTCCTGCGCACAGCTGATGAGCTTCGATGGCACCCTTCGCTGGGCCTTTATCGCGGACCCGTACCGCAGCACCGGCATGTGGGTCAAGGACGAAGAGGCTTCTCACGATGACGTCATCAAGGGCAAGCATGTCAACACGGTGATCGGCGAAGAGTACGTCGATATGATTTCCTACTGGTGGAAAGCGCCGAAGAACACCTGGGTTCCGGGCTACACCGGCATGGGCGGCTCGGTCACGCAGGGCGCAGCGTGCGACAACGATGTGCATGAAATCTTTAAGGCGCTGGGTGAAGTTGCTCTGACAAAGGCCTATGTCCTCCAGAAGGAAGACGGCAGCTTTGAGGCATATAACTGTTCCGTGGAAAATACGGACGGCGGCCTGGTGGTCACGCCGAATGAAGATGTGGTCTCCAACGTGAGCGTGCAGGTTAACGCGGATACCAACGTGACCGTGAAATTCTACGATGGCGACAAGACGGAAGCGGTTTCCGCCGGCCTGCCCATGTGGATCTCCACCAAGGAAAACGCCGCAGATTTTGAGGATGCGGATAAAGATTCCAGCCTGCGCGGCCTGACGGTCAGCAAGGGCGAATTGAGCCCGTCCTTCCAGGCGGATGTGCTGGATTATTCCATCGACATCGGCGCAGAGCCGGGCACGGTGGACATCACCCCCACCGCAAACAGCGAGCATGCCGTCATCTATGTCAACGGCACGCGCATCCTCCCGGGCGAGAGCTACACGGTCACCATGGACAGCCCCATGCAGGAAAAGACGATCCCGATTGTAGTGAAATCGCAGTATCAGGCGGCTGAGACGACCTATACCCTGACCGTCACCACCATGGGCGGCTATGAGAACGTGGCCCGCAAGGCAATCGACGTGACCGCCACCCGTATCCAGGGGCCGGCCACCAACCCGATGAGCCTGATCGACGGCCACCACGGTCTCGATGGTTCCAGCGCCACGCATATCACGGTCGCGCCGGACGGCACTCCGGACAACTGGATCACCCTCACCTGGGCCGAGCCGCAGAGCTTTGATAAGATCCTCGTCTGGACCTTCTACGGTGCAAAGCAGGGTCCGACCAAGTGGGACTACCAGATTTCCAAGGACAACGGCCAAACCTGGGAGACCGTCGCGGCGGATGTGACTGCCACCTGGAAGATGAGCGACAAGACCCAGGAAAGCCACACGGTTTCCTTCGACGAGCCGCTCACGGGTGTGACCAATCTGCGCATGGTGCTCAAAGAGGGCCTGCACGCCTGGGGAAACACCTGTATCACGGAGATCGAGGCGTTCAACAAAAAAGACGTCAAACCGGTGGAAAACGATATAAACATCCGCTACAACAGCAAGAACGTGACGTTGAAGGTGAACGGTGAGCCGCAGAAGCTGGCAGACCTGACCGGCAAGTACGTTGCAAAGAATGTGGAGAGCGGCACGAACCTTGTACTGACCTTTGAACCGCGTGTGGAAAACCGTGCGTTCCGCTCCGTGACCATCAACGGCGAGATGAACCTGATCACCGGCAACGCATACACCTATGCCACCACGATGAAGGATAAAGCGCTCGATCTGGACTTCGTGTTCGAACTGACGGACAAGAGCATTCTGAAGCAGACCTACGACTATGCTACCAAGTATGTGGAGGACGGCACGGTCGACGAACTTGTCAGCGACGTGAAGGACGCCTTCATGGCTGCATACGATGCGGCGAAGGATGTTCTGGACGACTCGGCGGCAACCCAGGCGGAGATCAACGAGGCCTGGTCCGACCTGATGGACGTCATCCACTATCTGGACTTCAAGCCGGGCGACAAGACCGCCCTGGAGGATCTCTACAATATCCTGAAGAACCTCTCCGAAGAGAACTACACCAGCGAGAGCTGGAAGCCGTTCGCGGAAGCGCTGGCACAGGCCGCCGAGGTGGTTGCAGATAAGGAAGCGCTCTCCGGCGACATCGA
>DBFXIC010000231.1:0-4501 GCA_048455095.1 Anaeromassilibacillus sp. | reverse complement strand
TATCGGTGACAGCACTCTCACACAGCAGGAGGCCGAGGCTCTTTTGGCCGGCATTATGTTGGACACAAAGAGCTTTGTCCTCAAGACCGGTGTGCGCACCTTTGAGGCGGCCGCCTATCTGCGCCGCCGCGGGGCGGCGACACTTCAGGAAGCTGAACAGTGGGCGAGAAAGGCGCTGGAAATGGCGCTGGGACGCGGCGGCGACCAGGTGGCGGTCAAGCAAAAAAACGATACATACGAATTTTTCGGCGGTTTGAGCAAGGGTGTGGAAAAGCGCGACAAGGTGCGCACCCGCGTGATTGCGGCAACGCTTTCGGATCATATCAAAGAGTCGGACAATGTGCTCATTATGGGCCATCGGTTTTCCGACCTCGACGCGGTCGGTGCGGCAATCGGCCTGTGGAGTGCGATCACGAAGGCGCTCAATAAGCCCGCCTATGTGGTTGTGGACCGTCAGCAGACTCTTGCAGGGCAAATTGTCCAGAAGATTGATGAAGAAGTGGGCGACCGCGCGGTGTTTCTCTCTCCCATGGACGCAATGGAGCAGGTGACGCCGCGGACACTGCTGATCGTGGTGGACACGCACTCGCCCGACTTTGTAGAAAGCCGCGAACTGCTCGGTCGTGTAGGCCGTGTGGTAGTGATCGATCATCATCGGTTAATGGTCAGACGGATCGACGATGCCATCGTGTTCTATCATGAGCCGTACGCCAGTTCCGCTTCGGAGATGGTGGCGGAACTGGTACAGTATATCGGTGACAGCACTCTCACACAGCAGGAGGCCGAGGCTCTTTTGGCCGGCATTATGTTGGACACAAAGAGCTTTGTCCTCAAGACCGGTGTGCGCACCTTTGAGGCGGCCGCCTATCTGCGCCGCCGCGGGGCGGACACAGTGGAGGTCAAGCGCATGTTCGCCGATTCCATTGAAAGCTACAAGGCTAAGCACAAAATCGTCTCCGGAACGGAGATCGTGCAGTCCTGCGCGATCGCGATTGCGGAAAAGGAATTTCCGGATATCCGAGTCACTTCGTCACAGGCGGCGGACGAGCTGCTCTCCATTCAGGGGGTCAAGGCGTCCTTTGTCATTTTCCCGACCGGGAATGTGATGAATATCTCGGCGCGATCCCTGGGGGATATCAACGTCCAGCTCGTCATGGAGGCGTTAGGCGGCGGTGGGCATTTAACCATGGCGGCGACGCAGTTGCCGGACGTGACGGCGGAACAGGCCAAGGCCAGGCTTTTGGCTGCCATTCGCGAAAAAGCGCAGCTGCCGGCTGCACAAAAATAATCAATAATGATCGGAATCACGGAGGAAGGCAGGGGAATTCCTGCCCTCCTCCGTGATTCCGGCCCGTCTCCGGAATGAAACGGGGGCGGTTAAACAGTTTTTTAAATGGAGGGAACATCGATGAAAGTCATATTGCTTCAGGATATTAAAGGCACCGGAAAAAAGGGAGAGCTGGTCAACACTTCCGATGGTTATGCGCGCAATTTCCTTTTCCCGCGCAAGCTCGCCAAGGAAGCCAACGCGCAGGCGATGAACGAGCTGAAAAACGCGGAAGCCGCAAAGGCGCATAAGATTGAAGTGGAGCGGACCAATGCCCAGCAGGCGGCGGAAAAGCTCGAGGGAAAGAGCGTCAAGCTGTTTGCCAAGGGCGGACAGGGCGGCCGCCTCTTTGGTTCCATCACCTCCAAGGAGATCGCCGAGGAGATTAAAAAGACCTATCACATCGACGTGGATAAACGCAAGATTGAAATCGACGGAGACATCAAGGCGTTTGGCACCTACGAGTGTGTGATCAAGCTTTATACGGGCATCAGCACCAAAGTCTACGCGGTGGTGTCCGAGGCCAACTAATACAACGGATGATGGGATAAAATAGATGGGAAGGGGGATTCTGGGATGGACAATTTTTCAACGGGCTATAGCGCGCTGAATCTGCCGTTCAGCCCGGAAGCCGAGCAGTCTGTGCTGGGCGCAATTCTGCTGGATTCCTCCTGCCTGGATCGTGTGGCGGAGATTCTGCCCCGGCCCGACTATTTTTATCAGACAAACAACGGCCTGATCTACGGCGCAATGCTGGATATGTTCACCCTGGGCAAGCCCGTGGACTTTGTCACGGTGCTGGAAAAACTCAAGGAAAGCCGAGAATTTGACGAGGCCAGCGGTAAGACGTATCTGTTGCAGCTGGCACAGATCGTCCCGTCGATCAGCAACGTGGAATCGTATGCGCGCATTGTACGGGATAAGTACGACGTGCGCACGTTGATTCTCACCGCGCGGGAGATTATGGAGGAGGCCGCGGACGGCGCGGCCGATGCGACCACGCTATTGGACTCTGCGGAGCAGCGTATCTTTGATATCCGGCGCGGGAAAAATATGCAAGGGTTGCAGCGGATCGATGAGATCATTATTCAGACAATCGACCGCTTGGATCTGCTCAACTCGCCGGACAGCGACCAGTATAAAGGCGTTCCCACCGGCATCAAAGAGTTGGACGACACCATTACGGGACTGAACCGTTCCGACTTGATCCTGCTGGCCGCCCGACCCGGCATGGGCAAGACAAGCTTCGCGCTGAACATCGCGCGCCATGCGGCGGTCAAGGCGGACAAGCGCGTCGCCTTCTTTTCACTGGAGATGACCAGGGAGCAGCTCGTCTCACGACTGCTCTCCACAGAAGCGCTGGTGGGCGGCACCAAGCTGCGCACCGGAAAGCTGACGGACGACGAATGGGTGCGATTGATCGAGGGCGGGGATATCCTCTCCAAGACGCAGATGTACTTTGATGACAGCTCCGGCATTACAGTGCCGGAGATGAAGGCAAAGCTGCGCCGCCTCAAGGACGTGGACCTCGTGGTGATCGACTACCTGCAGCTGATGTCCGGATCTGCCAAACGGAGCGGCGACGGGAACCGTGTGCAGGAGATCTCGGAGATCACGCGAAACTTGAAGATTATGGCCAAGGAACTGAATGTTCCTGTGTTGACGCTTTCCCAGCTCTCCCGTGCGAGCGAGCAGCGCACTACGCACCGGCCGATGCTCTCCGACCTGCGCGACTCCGGTTCCATCGAACAGGACGCCGATATCGTGCTGTTCCTGTACCGTGAGGACTACTACGCCGGTACGGACGCGCCGGGGGATTCCGAAGACCGCAACAGCGGCGAATGCATCGTGGCAAAAAACCGCCACGGCGAAACAAAGACCGTTCCCCTGCACTGGCAGGGTGAGTTCATGCGCTTTACCGCACAGGAGGTGCTGCGTCATGAATGAGAAAATTCAACAGATTGTGGAACAAATCAAAGGGGTAATCGCCGAATTCGGCATGCTTCCGCAGGACGGCAAAGTCGTTGCCGGGCTGTCCGGCGGCGCCGACTCGATGGCGCTTACCCATTTTCTTGTTTATCATACAGATGCACGGGTGCTTGCCGCGCATGTAAACCACGGCTTGCGCGGCGCAGAGGCTGACGCGGATGAGGAAACCGTGCGCCGCTGGTGTGGGGAAAACGGTATCCCGTTGCGGGTTCTCCGCGCCGATGTGGGACTTTTGGCGAAAGAGCGCGGGCAGGGCTTGGAGGAATGTGGCCGTGAGGTCCGCTATGCATTTTTTGAGGAACTGGCGGAAGGAGAATCCGACCGGATCGCCACGGCGCACACGCTTTCCGACAATGCGGAAACCGTGCTGCTTCATCTGACGCGCGGCGCCGGTGCGCGCGGGCTGTGCGGGATTCCACCGGTGCGCGGAAAGATCGTGCGGCCCCTTTTGCGCATCACACGGGAGCAGGTCGAGGCATACTGCCAATATTATCATCTGCCCTATGTCATGGATCAATCGAACACGGAGCGGAAATTTGCCCGCAACCGTATCCGGCTGGACGTGGTGCCCGCCCTAAAAGCAATCAACCCTGCTTTTGAGCGGGAGATCGCGGGGATGACGGCGCGCCTTTCCCGGGACGAAACGTATTTGCAGAGCGAGGCGGAGCAGGCAGTAGACAGGGCCAAAACATCGGTTGGCTATTCTTTATCAGAGTTGGCGGCGCAGCCGGATCCTGTTTTAATACGGGCCATAGCGAGGATTTTGCGAAGAGCTGGCGGTGCGCAGCCGGAAGGCTGCCATTTGGAAGAGGCTGCGGCAGTCATTCGCGCGGGGCGCGGCGGTTTGAGCGCGCCCGGGGGAATACAACTCGCCGCGCAGGGCAATACTCTTTTTGTTGCCCCGGTCCAAACGGTCCCATCGATCCAGTGGCGCCTGCCGGCCCAGGAAGCGTGCACATACTTGCCGGACGGGCGTATAGCTTCTTTTAGAAAAGTTAACAAGAAAGCTATGGAGAATAAGAATAAATTTCAAAATTTGTTATTTCATAATTGTATCAACTATGATACAATTACAAAGAAACTATTTTTCCGGAACCGGCGGGCGGGGGATGTTTTCCGTCCGGCGGGCCGCGGCGTCTCCAAATCCCTGAAAAAGCTCTTTAACGAGGCCAAAGTGGAGCCTTT
>DBFXIC010000230.1:0-4902 GCA_048455095.1 Anaeromassilibacillus sp. | reverse complement strand
CCATATTGCTCTCAGTCCGCAGGGAAGAAAAACCACCCGGAATAGACCTCGGCTTTCCTCTTCGTTGGAAGGCACAGGATTCCGTCGTTTCCAATCCGATATACATAAATCCAAAGTTAGGCCTCACGGAACAATCCCGTAGGGCCTAGCCTCTATCGTTTGATGCGAAAAGTTTTCATCAGTGAGGAATGAGAACAGACGTCATAAAAATGACTTTTAAAAACATCAACTACAAAAAAGCTCTGGAGGGCAGTGCTTATAGCACCACTCCTCCAGAGCTTCATTTAACTGTTCACTTCTCACAGGCATATCCCTTTCAGCAGGGACATCTGTTGAAGCACTATATGAATTTTCTTTATAACCACGCGCTTTTATTGGATGCCGCAGTTGAACAGCCGGTACTGCATCCCGTTCATGCTGATGTATACGCCCGTGCCGCTGCCAACAGGCCCAATGCCCTTTACTGCGAAGTAGTGGGAGACCGTCCCATTCTGGTTCGTCTCCTTTTTGCCCGCAGCCGTCTGGAGCACATTTCCGTTCCCCACAGTCAGGGCGGGAACCAGCGACGCACTGTTCGGCGTCACCTTAAACCAGTATGCTTTTCCCTGACCGATCTTGATGTCCTGCGTCGTGTCGCATACAAAGGGAGCGGCTTCCAAGGAGATGGTGAACAGCAGTTTGCCGTTTGCGTAGATTCCCGTGGACTCCCCCGGGCGGCCGATGCCGTACACGCCCAGGCCCATGCTCGTCCCGTCAAACGGTTTCGCCACGTACAGTTGGGCCACCTTGCCGTTGCCCTGCGTCATGTTCGGGACTGTGGAAGCCGTGACGGTAAACGTGCGCGCCGTGCCGACCTGCATTAACACCGTCCCCGTCAGGCTACTGGCAATCGTCCCCGCCGGGACAGTGGGGATACCGGTCGTTACGGCTGGAGTGGTTTCGCTTAAGGAGCCACCGCCACTAGAACCGCCGCCATGGCTACCGCCACCGCCTCCGCCGCCTCCACCACCACCGGAACTACCGCTGCTGGTGACTGTCACTTGGCAAGCCGCTGTTTTATCTTCTACCTTCGCGGTGATTGTTGCGCTTCCGACGCTCACCGCCCTAACTGTTCCAACGGCGTCGACTGTTGCTATGGCAGGATTTGACGATGTCCATTCCACCGTTTTGTTCGCAGTGGTATCCGTTGGGTAATATGTTACGGATAATGTCTTTGTATCATTCTTTTTCATAGAGAGTGTCATGGAGGAGATAGAGATCGACTCCAACGGCTTCGAAACCGGCACGACCGTTACGTTGCAGGTCGCGGTCCTTTCGCCGACCGCCGCCGTGATTGTCGCCGTGCCCGGCTTCACCGCCGTGATGGTTCCATCTTTCACCGTCGCAACCGTCTTGTCCGAGGAGGTCCATACAACCGCCTTATCATCCGTCGTGTCCGCCGGATGATATGTGACCGTCAGGGTTTCCTCTTGGCCAACCTGCAGTTCCGTCTGCGTTTTGTTCAGAGAGATTGACTCGAGCGGCTTCGGGACCGGCACGACCGTTACGCTGCAGGTTGCGGTCTTTTTGCCGACCGTCGCCGTGATCGTCGCCGTGCCCGGCTTCACCGCCGTGATGGTTCCACCTTTCACCGTGGCCACCGTCTTGTCCGAAGAGGTCCATGCGACCGCCTTGTCGTCCGTCGTGTCCGCCGGATGGTACGTAACCATCAGGGTTTCCTCTTGGCCAACCTGCAGTTCCGTCTGCGTTTTGTTCAGAGAGATTGACTCGAGCGGCTGTTTCCATGGGTTTCCGCCAGGGAATTCGACAATATTCTTGAACGGGATTGCCTGGAGCCTTGCATATGTTTCTGCATAAGAGCCCGGGATTCCATAAATGACCAGGTTTTCTCCATTATTTAAAAATGCAGTGTCACTGATCAATATCACGCTTGCCGGAATTGCTATATGCTTGAGTGTAAGACAATTTGAAAATGCCTCATCCTCAATCACAGACAACCCTTTTTCAATAAGAACACTTTCCAAAGCATTGCAGTCAGCAAATGCTGCTTTTTTGATCGTGTCGACATTTCCAGGAATATAGATGCTCTTTAATGCCGTACATTTTTCAAAAACAGATTCTTCTACAACCGTAATTTTTTCTGAAAGAGTAACATCATTCAACTCTGAACAGCCATAAAAGGCCTGCGATTCTATGGAAGTTACGCTATCCGGAAGCTTGATTGTCTGCAATTTTTTGCAGTTCATAAATGTCTGATACGGAATTTTTGTAACCCCCTCCTCGACAATGACATCTGTCAAGGAGCTGCAGCCGGAAAATACTCCGCTAGACATATCCACACTGGCGCGGAGGGTCACTGTTGACAATTTACAGCCGCAAAAAGCACTTTCTCCAATAACGGTCACGCCTTCCGGTATGGTGACGTCCGCCAAAGAAGTGCACCCCGAAAAAGCATTTGATGATATTGTTTTAACGCTATTGGGAATGGTTGCCTTGATTAATGAACTGCATCCTTCAAAGGCCTCCGGAGCAATTTCCACAACACCCTCTTCCATTGTCACGCGCTTCATATTGAAGCAGTGCTCAAAAGCATGCCAGCTGATTTCTTTGATCCCACCTGGGATCGAAATCTCCTGTAACTGACCGCAGTAGGAAAATGTATCCCAGCCAATTTCTGTCAGGGTACTTGGGAGTAAAATCTCCTGCAACTGTGTGCAAAGCTGAAATGCACAACTTCCAATTTTGGTAACTCCCTCGGGAATCGCTACTTTTTGAATATTTTTGTTGTAATAAAAAACGCGGTCTGCAATTTCGACCACATATGCAGGGATATTCACTTCCGTTCTGGAACCCCTGTAAGCTGTCAAAACACCATTCTCGTCAACGGAAAAGTCATTATCAACGTCAATTACGCTTACTTGACAGGCAGCCGTCTTTTCTCCAACAGCCGCTGTAATCGTCGTCTCTCCTAATGAATGCGCCCGGACCTTTCCATCGGAGTCGACTGTCGCTACTTCCGTATTGGAAGATGTCCATACCACCGTTTTATCATGTGTTGTGTTTTCCGGATGATATGCAACGGTAAGCGTCTGCCTCTGACCCGGCGCCAATTTCATGACCGCCTTATTAAGCGAGATGGATTCCAGCAGGACCGGCACAACAACGGTCACACTGCAGGAAGCCTTTTTAATCCCAACAATCGCGGTGATCGTGGCTTGTCCTGCTTTGATTCCAGTCACCACGCCGCTGGAATCAACAGTAGCTATGGATTCATCTGAAGAAACCCATTTGACAGTCCTGTCATTCGTTGTATTGAAAGGGTTATAACTGACTGCCAAAAACTTCGACTGTCCTTCGTCCAACTGCATTTCTGTTTGATTTAAAGAGATCGATAAGAGGGGAGTGCCCACCCATGGATTTCCACCGGGGAATTCCTGAATATCCTTGTACGAAAGGCCCTGACCTGCCGCATATTTTTCGGCGCTCTTACCCGGGGTTCCGAACAGCGTCACCGCCTTACAGCCCTCGAATATATTTTTACCATAAGAGGCCATTTCGTCGGGGAACGCCACCGCGACCAGCCGGGTACAGTTTTGAAATGCAGTGTTTTTTATGGCGGTCACGCCATTATACAAGATCACACTTCTCAACGAAGTGCAATCGGAAAATGTATCGCGTTCAATCACACTCACTGTGGGAGGCACTACCATTTCCACTATGGACGTGCAATTGGTAAACGCGCCCTCTCCAATCTCCGTTACATTTCCCGGAATGATCAGATGGGACAGACCTTTACATCCTGAAAATGCTCTGCTGCCAATCGTCGAAACATCCTCTGGAATCGTTATATCCTGTAAAGATGTACATGCCGCAAAAGCACTAGATCCAATAGAAGTGACGCTGTTCGGAATTTCCAGTTCGGCTAACTTTCCACATTGGGCAAATGCGCTCTCTCCTATGGATTGTACGTTTCCCTCGATCGACACCTGCGTCAATTCTGTACAAGATGAAAACAGGTTCCGAGATATGTCCGTTATGCCTTTCGGGAGAGTCATTTCTTTCAAAGAAGTACAGCCTGAAAAGGCGCCTACTCCAACGAAGGTAATATTGTCCGGGAGGATCACGCCGTCTAATTTTGAACAGTTTGCAAACGCACCGTTTTCCAGAGAAGCCAAAGTATCTGGGAGCATGATTTCCGTTAATGCGCTACAGCTCCGAAAGGCGGAAGAGCCGATTTTCGTCAAAGCATCGGGAAGCGTGATGTAGCTCAAAGAACCACAATTTGCAAACGCTTCTCCTTCAATAGAGGTGACGCTGTTGGGAATATCGACTGCTTCCAAATTTGAACAACCCATAAACATTCCATAATAAATAGAGGTTACACCTTCCTCTATCGTCACAGACCGCAACGATTTACACTCGGAAAATACAGCTCCCCCGATGGTCTCCACTGTCCCGGGAATTGTAAGTGTCGACATGGCGCATGCGACAAACGCACTGTCTCCAATATGCGATATTCCCTCTTGCAGCTTAAGATTTTCTACTTGATTGCAGTCCCAGAAAGCATAATCACCGATTGTCTTAACGCTTCCAGGAATCGTAATGCTTTTTAAGGAAGAACACTTATAAAATGCAGAGTCTCCAATCGCGGTTACGCTATTTGGAATCGTCAAATATTCTATTATCGTATTATTTCTAAAAACATTATCCCCAATTGATTTGACAAAGTCTGGGATTACAATTGAGCGATCATATCCAGTGTATTCCACAAGCTTTCCATCCACATCGACAATAAAGTCATCCTCATTGCCGGTTTCTTCTACCATCTCCAATGCTTCGGGATTCTTCATGTCCATAGAAGCTGAATCTACCACCTGTTCGGACGATG
The DNA here is from genome assembly GCA_048455095.1 of Anaeromassilibacillus sp. Taxonomy (GTDB): domain Bacteria; phylum Bacillota; class Clostridia; order Oscillospirales; family Acutalibacteraceae; genus Anaeromassilibacillus. The sequence goes on along the minus strand of DBFXIC010000230.1, from coordinate 14 downwards.
TGCCTGTCTGTTCC
>DBFXIC010000229.1:0-2619 GCA_048455095.1 Anaeromassilibacillus sp. | reverse complement strand
CTCCTATTTTACTACTTTATGCATCTGGATGCAAGGAACCTCTCGACATACTATAGAAGAAAAGGAGTTTTTGCTATGTTCCATGTTCGCACCCGCGATAACGTGAAAATCGCGGTCTACGATCCAACCCCCTCTGGACGGAAAACCATTCTCATGATTCACGGTTGGCCGCTCTCAGCCAAGATCTTTGAATATCAGCAAGAGGTTCTGATCAAATGCGGCTACCGTGTGGTCACCATGGATTTGCGCGGTTTCGGCAATTCCGACGCGCCCGCCTACGGATATCACTACGACCAAATGGCGGACGACATCTATCAAGTGGTCCGTACGCTGGGTCTGCGCGCGTTCACCCTTGTGGGCTTCTCCATGGGCGGCGCGATCGTACTGCGCTATATGAACCGCTGTCATGGGTACGGGGTGAAGCAATTAGCGCTTCTCGCTGCGGCTGCGCCGCGTTTTACACAAACGCCGGATTTCCCCCATGGGATGACAAAAGAAGCCGTGGACGAACTAATTTGCCAAATCAAGGCCGATCGTGCACAGTTCAGCGAAAACTTCAGCCGCCAATTGCTCTATAGTCCCCACAGTGACGCCATTAAGAACTGGTTCCAGGATATTTCTCTGTCCGCCTCCGGAATCGGCACCATCGCCTCCGGTTGTGCGCTACGGGATGAAGATGGACGTACAGACCTGCGCTGTGTCCGAGTTCCCACCGGCATTTTCCACGGGACGCAGGATCAAGTCGTCCCGTTTGAGCTCGGAAAAATCCAGAACCAGGCGATCCCCGGCTCCTATCTCTTTGCATTTGAGAACAGCGGGCACGGCGTATTTTACGATGAGTTGGAACACTTTAACCGCTGTTTCCTTGATTTTTTAAAGAATTGAATCGCTAAATCGGAAACAGTTGCCGGTTTATTTGATAGAATATAATCTTCCGGGAAAGATATCACCACAGATTGATCAATGAATGGTGGGAAATGATATGGATCAATATCGCTTTGAAGCAGAAATTAAAAAGGTGCCTGACATAGACGGCGCTTATGTCGAAATCCCCTTTGATGTAAAGGCGGCGTTTGGAAAAAGCCGTGTTCCCGTACATGCTACCTTTGACGGAGAACCCTATGACGGCAGCCTGGTGCGCATGAAAACACCCTGTCATATTTTGGGACTGCGCAAAGATATCCGCGCAAAGATCGGCAAACAGCCGGGTGATCGGGTCCATGTAACGCTGGTAGAGCGCACACTGAAGAAATGATTCCTGCGGCATTCGGTCGGCAAAATATGAGTCTAACGAGTGTTGCTCATCTTTAATTTATAAAAAACTCCTTGGAGACGCCTTCACAGCGGTCTTTCCCAAGGAGTTTTCTCTTTATATAATCCAACCATCTTCGCCTATGAAATAAACCAATCTCCCACAGCCCATTCGAATGACTCAAAAACATCGCCATAGAAAGATGGGACGCAGCAAGTTGCCTTTCCATGCCCTTAAGTACGTTCGTCTGAACCGTCAGGAAATATGAATCGGGACGCCATTCACCTCGACGCCTTCATCCGCCCGGATTAGAATATACTTCACTCCATCGATCACACGCGTTTCCACAAGATCTCCGCGAACCGGATTGACGCGAATTGTCACATCGGGTGTGCAGACCTCAAACTGTTTACTGTCGACAATATTCCGCGGACTGATTCCCACATTCTCCCCAAACGCAGTATCATACTTTTCATCGAACGCCGCTACCCGGTCTTCCGAAACGCCGCAGGACTCCAAAACGCGTTTGACCGTATTTTTAGAGACCACCAAAGGCTCCGCTTCTTTATTGGCCTTGTGTTCCTCGATCATTCCGCACAATTGCTCGTGCATGGTCTGCACAACGTCATAACTGCAGTCCTCAGCCAAAGTATCCCCCAGTACTGCTTGGAATGTTTCCTTCTGTTCAGCGGCGGGCATCGGTATCTCCGTCTTGAACACAGCGTCAACAAATTCTGGATGGTTTTCAGCAGTATCCCGTGTATAATAGAGCGCGCTGTAAATATTGGCGCTCCGGTCCTCGAAAGCGGGAAACAGAAAGCCAAGCTCCGGCGCCGAGACAATCCAGTCTTCTTTCCTGTTGTGAAACATATTCTCATTGACGTAATAACTTAGCGCAGGCTTTGTCATTTTCACCGGGCAAACACTGCATAAAAAGTAGGAAAACACCTCGAAAGAAGCCTCTCCCTGCTCATCCCCATCCTTTGACCGATAGGGGACGTCATATGTATCATGCGCCAAAAGGATCACATAATGGCCTTCCAGGGAAAGAGACTGGACTACGCGCTGAAAAATTGCTTGTATTGCCTCTTCATTGTTCAAAGAGGAATTCCGAAGCTCCATAAGCAGCCCATGTTCTTCGCTGTCGACCACCTGCTGGGTAGCAAATTCTATGTCAATTAAATTTTTTCCGAGCGCACCAGACAATGTCCGTTTGAGGACAGCCAGAATCTTTTCAGATTCTTCCTGCGGCGTCAAAGCCAGCGATTGCCGGAATTCCGATACGATTTCCCGTTTGTCATTGACATAACATCCTCGGATAAAATTGATATTACTTTTCTCCGGCCGGAACCGGCGGCGAATTTCTG
>DBFXIC010000228.1:0-5239 GCA_048455095.1 Anaeromassilibacillus sp. | reverse complement strand
GGGGGAGACGGCGATGATCGTCAGCAGGGGCCTTTGCCGAAACCATTTACCGCGGGTTTTTAATCCACCGGAGCTTGTGGTGATCGATTTGCGGCCTGCGCGATAGGAAAATTGGATAGATCTGTGGATGAAATCGGATTCACAACGGCTGTAAAACGAGATGAAAAATTTGGAAGGTCCACAATTTGCTGCCCGGCATGGTGATTAAGGCACATAAATGGAGAATCTGGGATAAAAATCGGGGATTCGCCGTAGCGAATTTTGGATGTCCAGCGACATCTCTGCCGGACAATAAGATTCTCCAAATAGAAAGACTTCCATCGCAGATAGATTCTTTGAAGAATATTCAGAAAACAGACAGAGAAAAAAGCACCTCCTGTTGTAGTGCAAAAGACTACAGCAGGAGGTGTTGTCATGTCAAGGTTATATACATATTTTTGGAAAACAGAAGCGATTAGACCACCTTTGGAAGCGCGCTTATTCGATCGGAACCACAGCGCCTTCATAGGTTTCATTAATATACTGCTTGACCTTGTCACTCTTAAGCGCTTCGACTAAGGCTTTCAGTTCTGGACGTTCTTCGTCGCCCTTGCGCACCGCTACCACATTTGGATAAGCGGTGGTCGCGACGGAGCCGCTTTCTTCAATCGCCAATGCGTCGGAAATTTTCAAGCCGCCGTCAATCGCGTAGTTGCCGTTGATGACCGCAAGGTCCACATCTGGGAGCGTACGGGAAAGCTGCGCTGCTTCGATCTCCTTGATCTGGATGTTCTTTGGGTTGCTGGTGATATTTTTGACCGTGGCGGCCAGGCCGGCGGATTCATCCACTTCAATCAAGCCCTGTCCCTGCAAAAGCAGCAGGGCACGCGCCTCGTTGGTGGTGTCGTTCGGAACGGCGATGATCGCGCCGTCCGGCAGACTGTCCAGAGCGGACGACCGGCCTGCATAGATGCCGAGAGGCTCATAGTGGATCGCGCCGATGGAAACCAAATCGATGTTGTACTCCTTGTTGAAATTGTCCAGATACGTCTGATGCTGGAAATAGTTGGCGTCCAACTCCCCTTGGGAGAGAGCAAGGTTTGGTTGCACATAGTCGGAGAACTCCACGACCTTGAGTTCGTATCCCTGCTCCTTGAGAATATCGCCTGCAATCTTCAAAATCTCCGCATGAGGGGCAGGGGAAGCGCCGACTGTGATGACTTTGGCCTCCGCATTATCCGGATTTGCCGCGGAAGAGGGGGTTGCGCCGGACTGGCAGCCGGCCAATGCAGTGATGGAGAGCGCGGCCGCTAATAAAAATGCAACAATCTTTTTCATGGATAGTCATCCTCCTTATTTTTAAGCCTTATGGAAAGGCGGAAATACCGCCGAAATCCTATCTTTTCTTTATCTGCGCCGGTCCAGACGTTTTGCAATCCAGAGGCCAAGCCCCTGAAAAATCTGGACGACGACAATCAACAAAATGACGGTGACAAGCATCACATCTTCCTCTCGGCGATAGTAGCCAAAACGGATAGCAATGTCACCCAGGCCGCCGCCGCCGACAAAGCCCGCCATTGCGGTGTAACCCAGGATGGTGGTGATGGCGATGGCGCAGTTGATGATGAGCGAAGGACGGGCTTCCGGCAAGAGCACTTTCCAGATGATCTGCAACGCGGACGCACCCATCGACTGGGAGGCCTCGATCACACCCACGTCCACCTCCTTGAGGGAACCCTCTACCAGACGTGCCACAAAGGGTGCGGCGGAAATCGTCAACGGGACAATCACCGCAGTTGGACCGAGGGTGGTGCCCAAAAGCCATCGAGTGAACGGCATGACCGCAATTAATAAAATAATGAACGGGAAGGAACGCGTCAGGTTGACCACCACGTCCAGCACCTTATAGAGCACCGGATGCGGGCGGATCCCGTCCGAGGCGCATGCGACGAGCAGCACGCCCAGGGGCAGGCCGATCACGTAGGCGAAGAGGGTGGACCCCAGGGTCATATACAGGGTTTCACCAACGCCCTGCCATAGCATCTGCAGCGTGGCTTCATCCCACATTTCCGCTCACCTCCTCCACAGTCAAGCCCCGCAGATGCAGATACCGCTGCATTTTTTTCGCAAGGCCTTCGTCCTCCGGCAATTGGATCACAATCTGCCCAAAGGCTTTTCCGTCGATATTTTTGGTGTCTGCAAACAGGATGTTCACAGGCGATTTGTATTCCAGCACCATGTTGGCGATCACCGGCTCAAAGGAAGAACTTCCGTCGAACACAATGCGGATGGCGCGCTTGCCAGTAAACTGTTCGGTGGTGTGCTTCCCCTCCGGGAAGACTAGATGCTGCGCAGCTTGTGTCTTGGGATGGGAAAAAATTTCCGTCACCTCGCCGCACTCTGCGATCTTGCTCTCGCTGATGATAGCCACGCGATTGCAGATTTCCTCGATCACGCTCATCTCATGTGTGATAATGACGATTGTAATACCAAGTCGCCGGTTGATGTCTTTGAGCAGTGCCAGGATGGAGGCCGTGGTGTTGGGATCCAGCGCAGAAGTGGCCTCGTCGCACAGAAGCACCTTTGGATTGGTCGCCAGCGCACGGGCGATGGCGATGCGCTGCTTTTGCCCGCCCGAAAGCTGGGAGGGGTAGGCGCCCGCCTTGTCTGCGAGGCCGACCAGCTCCAGGAGCTCCTTGGCGCGCTTTTTGGCGGAGGCCTTGTCCACGCCGGCAATCTCCAACGGGAAGCAGATATTTGCCTCGGCAGTCCGCTGCATCAGCAGATTGAACTGCTGGAAAATCATGCCCATGGACCGTCGCGCTTCACCCAGCTGTTTGCGGTTCAGCATGGAGAGATCCATGCCGTTGAAAAAGACCGTGCCGTCGGTCGGGCGCTCCAGCATGTTCATACAGCGCACCAATGTGCTCTTTCCCGCGCCGCTCATGCCGATGATGCCAAAGATGTCGCCCGGTTCAATCTTCAGGTTAATGTCCCGCAGTGCATGGACCTCCGCGTTCTTGCCATGGAAAGTCTTGCTGAGAGACCGGATTTCAATAATCGGTTTTTCTCCCACACCGCACCCCTCTTTCCCTGTCTATTAGAATTTATTTATGATCGTACCCATGCGCCGCAAGGAAAGGAGCGTCCGCTCATGCCGGAAGTCTCCGGCCCCAGCGGGGATTCAGCACGTTCCTCTCTTTCCGGCCAATCCATTTGGCCGGTCGGCACATTTGGGATATTGAATGATTTACAGAAGAATACCGTGCCGCCAGACGGCTTCTAAATCTGACTACTTTAATAGGAATTATACGGTACAAAACCACGACTGTCAAGCAAAATAAAAAAGAAGCGTCAGGATTCCGCCGTCGGCTCCCAGCGCGCGATGAGCGCCTTGATCGGGATACCTTTTTCCGTAAACATTTTTTCGTGTTCCGTGGGTGCATCCTGCGCAAAAAAATCGGGATTCGCGTGCAGATCTGCCGTCTGACACAGGAGTGTGAAGCCGCTCTCGTTCAAATAGCCCAACGTATCCGCAAACAGGCCGTCGTCGTCCGTCTTGAACCAGAGCTCGCCGCCTGGCTGCAAAAACTGCTTGTAGTCGTTCAGACGGCGCGGATGCGTCAGGCGGCGCTTGTTGTGTTTGGCGCGCGGCCATGGATTGCAAAAATTAATGCAGATACGCGCCACCTGATCCTCCGGATGGAGAATATTGCAGATTTGTTCCACGTTATAGGCGGTCAGTCCAGCGTTGTCCACGGGCCGGCCAGCCTCAGCAAAGGCGGTCTCCACAATGCGCTTGGCCGGAGCCAGCACCACGTCCTTTAAATCTACGCCGAGATAGTTGATATCCGGATTCTTCGGGGCAAGCCCTGCGATATACCAGCCTTTGCCGCAGCCAAGCTCCAGATGGATGGGCTGCTTGCGGGAGAACCAGTTCTGCCAAGCACCCGCCATACGTTCCGGCCCGCGCACAAAAAAGGGACAGGCGTTGAGCTCCGGCGCCGCCCATGGCTTATTACGCATCCGCATGGGGCGTTCCCTCCGTTTCCCAGTTCTTACACACGTCCACCCATTTTAGGCTGTGCGCGCAATCGTAGAGTTCATCGCAGCTCAATTCGATGGCCGAGTTTGCCGTACCACACGCGGGAAATACCGTATCAAAGCGCTGTAGGGAGACGTCGCAATATACCTTAGCAGCATCCGGATTGGCAAAAGGGCATACGCCGCCCACCGGATAGCCTGTAAGCGGGAGCACTTCATCCGCGCCCAGCATCTTTGCCTTCATGTGGAATTCCGCCTTGAATTTGCTGTTGTCAATCTTGGCGTCTCCGGCGGCGACCACCAATACACAGCCGTCCTCTGCTTTCAAAGAGATGGTTTTGGCGATGCGTGCGGGCTCCACGCCCAGCGCCTGCGCAGCCAGTTCCACCGTGGCGCTGGAGACGGAAAACTCCTGCACACGGTCTGCCACACCGTACGGCTGCAAATATGTCTTTACCGTTTCAATTGACATGATTCATTCCTCCATGCCGTCCTCGGGATTGCCCTCGCACGGCGGTTCTTTTCAGTAGCATAATTCTATCAAAGTATAGCATAAGAATGAACGTTGGAAAGCGCCCGAAAAGGATTTTGTGGGATACAACAAAAAAGTCCCCCTGTTTCCACCTGGGACTGTAATTTTGTGCAATGTGCAGGGGAGCAAAAATTCGCGTTTTACTGCACGAGATTTTCTTGCAAAATAATGTCGAAAAAATGCCCATGTGATTTGCGTGCTGCATAGGAATTGTGCTATACTTAAAGGCACCGTATGGGCAACTTTGGAGGAAATCATGGAGAAACAGACAAAATGGAATATCGGCAGGGCGCTTGGCTTTTTGGCAGTGGTTCTTGTCGTGGCATTTTTTTGCGGCCGGTTGTACATACAAAGTAAAGAGCAGAAGCCGCTTACCAGCACCGAATATGCGATGGGCACCTATGTGCAGCAGACCGTGTATGGGGCAAATAAAGAGGATGCTGCAAAGGGCGCCGCAAACGCGGTGCAAAGCCTGGAAAATCTGATTTCCTGGCGTGTGGAAACGTCCGATGTGGCGCGTTTGAACGATGCAGCAGGGACGGATTGGATTGCCATTGAGCCGGAGACGGCAGATTTGCTTGCACGTGCGCTGGATGTGGCGGAGCGCTCCAACGGCGCGTTCGATCCGACCATCCTGCCGGTCAGCTCCCTGTGGGACTTCGGCGGGGAAAATCAACATCTGCC
>DBFXIC010000227.1:0-7802 GCA_048455095.1 Anaeromassilibacillus sp. | reverse complement strand
CTCCTCTGCGGTGCCGTTGTAAAAGAAATCATTTGTCTCGCCGCTCTTCCAGCCCATTTTCGAGGCAAGCTTACTGACGGCAAAGCAAAGGATCGGGGAAACGATCATCGCTAGGCAGGCGTAAATCGGGCCGTCCGGCGTGGTGAATCCGGAAACCGCCACCGGGATGAACGCGGTCAGGAAGCCGCCCAGCATACCGGCCCAGGCGCCCGCACGGTTGATGCCCTTCCAATAGAGCGCGATCGCATACGGCGCCAGGAACGCGCCGGAGATAATGCCCCAGGAATAGGACATCATTTCCAAAATCGGCGTGGGATAGTTCGCAACGAAGTAGGAACCGACCACAAACACCAGGCAAAGGATGCGCGTGAGCATGGCCACGTTTGCATCGCTCATCTTGGGCTTCATCTTCCCTTTGATCAAATCCATCGCGACGGTGGAGCACGCAGTCAGGGTGATGCTGGACAGCGTAGAAACCGACGCGGAAATCAGCAGCACCAGCACGATGCCGATCAGAATGTTCGGCAGGCCCGCCATATTCAGCATATTGGGGATGATATAGTCCTTGCCGCCGGCCGGCATGGTATCAGCGAAGAACAGGTGTGAAAAGGAGCCGATGAAATAGCCGCCTCCCGCCACCAGGAGGGCAAAAAAGGTGGAAATGATTGTGCCGCGCTTGACCTCTTTGTCGTCGCGGATGCCGTAATATTTATGTACCATCTGCGGCAGTCCCCAAGTGCCAAAGCTTGTCATCAGGATCGTTGCGACCAGCGAAAGGATCGCCTGCGGCTTCATGGGTGTCATGCCGCTCTGGCTCATATAGCTCGTCATGCGCTGGAAGCCCTCGGTGAGGCCGCCCACCTGTGGGCAAATGACCACCATCACCAGCAATGCGGTCACGCCGAACATCATCACAATGCCCTGCACAAAATCGGCCTTCAAGGTTGCCATATAGCCGCCCAGGACCAACACCAGCGCCGACGCAACGGCGATCATAATCATGCAGACCTTTTCATCAATGTTCAGCAAAATGGAACACACGCTGGTCAAGCCCTTGTAAACAGAGGCCGAATAGGGCAGCAGGAAAATGAAGATCACAATGCAGGAAAAAATCTTCATGCCGTTGCTTTGATACCGCATTTCAAAGAGCTGGGGCATGGATTTGATTTTTAAGCGCCGTGTGACCTCCCTCGTGCGCCCGGCCAGTACCTTCCACGCCAGAAGGGAGCCGAACACCGCATTGCCGATGCCCACCAGCGTTGCAAACAGGCCGTAGTTCCAACCGGAACCGCCGGAATATCCGATAAACATGACAGCGGAAAAATACGCCGTGCCATAGGAAAGCGCAGAAATCCATGCGCCCGCATTTCGCCCGCCGACCGTGAAGTTTGCCATGCCGCCGTTGCTGTTTTTGGAATTGACCACGCCGATCGCCAACATGAAGATGGCATAGATGGCGATGACAATCCAGATGGTTGTCTCTTTACTCATGTTATTTCCCCCTAAGCTACTTTCTCGATTTAAAGCATCGATGCTTTGGCTCGATAAATTAAGTGTCATTCTACCAAAAAACAGAGGGAAAAACAATTGATTTTTTTCACAAAATATCAAGCGATTCTTGGGGAACCATGGCAAAAAAAGCGGTTAAATTGTAGAAGTGGCAAAATTGATAACCGGAATTCCCTTCTCCGCGCAATAGTCCACGGTATATTTTGTTCCACCGGAAGAACGTGAAAGATAAGAAATACAGATGTTACTATGATCTACCATGTAGCGATTTCTTTTATGCATACAACCGTGGAAATAGCGCTCAGAAACATAATAAATTTCATTCGCTTCTGGTTCAATTTGTGTCCTATAAAAGCTTCTGACATTCACTTCCCATGCCCGATCATGACCGATATACGGCAAAGCCAAAATGAGCTGCACCTGGGGATACCGCTGACGAGCGCACAAAACTGCTTCTTCTGCCAGCAAATCAAATCCCATTGCGCCGCCCGCATAAAAACGGGTTACTCCACGTTCTGCCAGCTCCTCGATTTGCTTTAAAAGCGGTCCTTGAATTTTTTTGATAATGTCCCGTGTGATGTCACGATGCCCTGTGAAACAACAACTTTTTGACATTAATATCTTCCCTTCTAAAATATGTAATCGTTTTTGTATTCGTTTTTAGATTCTATAAATACTATACGATATGAAATACAATTTTTCAAGAGGTGAGGTGAAATGTCAAAATTCATTCCAAAAGCCTATAAAAAAGAACCCATCACCATTCGGATGAGCTTTGAAAAAATCGAACAAATCGATCGGTTGTCCGCTGAATTCAATTTGAGTCGGAGCGCTTTTATCAACCAATGCATTGACTATGCGATTGAGCATATGACTCTGCCTGATGTAGAAAATTCCAACAAATAGAAGGCTTGCATTTGAATGGAGTATGAACTATGTTTCAGATTAATAAAGAGTTTAGAGACGCAAATATTCCACGGACAATTCGTTTCACAGAACCGTTGTTTGACGAGTTGGACAAAATGGCTCAAGAAAATAAAATTTCCTTCAATTTACTGGTTCTTCAGTGCTGCAAATTTGCGTTGGATAATCTCTCCTCAACTTTGGAAGAATGACATGATTGTGTACCAAAAACAATCGGCGCTGTCTGCAAAATTCGCAGACAGCGCCGATTTTATTTTTATCAATACTGATCCTTATTCTTCCAAATACCCGTTCTCGATGCTCTCACGGATCATCTTGTCCACAAACGGCCAAACCTCCGGAAGGGCCGTGCGGATGGGGTCCATGCGCTTGTACACCTGCTCGCTCTTCACGCCGCCGAGGCCCCAGGTGTGCCCCTGGGTCAGGTAGTTGTTCAGAAATGGCTGCAACCGGTCGATAGCCGCTGCAAACTGTGCGTCCGGGGTCTCCATCGCGTCGAATTCTTCCCAGAGGGCCCGCAATTCGCTTCCCTGGTCCTCCGGAAGCATTGCAAAAAGCCGGTTCGCCGCCTCGGTCTCCCTTTGCAGCTTATCCTCGTTCCCTTTCACATCATATGCAAAGGTATCGCCCGCGTAAATCTCGATCAGGTCGTGCACCAGCGCCATGCGGACAACGCGCTCGCGATCCACCTTCTCCGGGTCCGCGTACTCCGCCAGCAGCATTGCCATCAGGGCAAAATGCCACGAGTGTTCCGCATCCGATTCCCGGCGCGTTTTATCGATCAAAATGGTCCGGCGGTAGACGCTCTTCATCTTGTCCACTTCCACCAGAAAACGCATCTGCTGTTCCAGCCTGTTGACATCCATTCGGTTCCCCTTCTTTCTGTTTTACGCCGGCAGGAACACCTGTTCCAACCGCAATACCATATCCTCATAGGTGTGCGCGCACACCTCCGGCTCTCCCGCCTCCAACTCTTTTAAACAGGGCCGCAACCAACGCTGCCAGATGCCCTCATAAATCGCCGTACGGTCCGGCCGCCGGTCAATCTTCTGCACTAGGATGGGCGCATACAGGTAATATTCCTGGATTTTCCGCTCCCCGCCGGGCGCGTTTGCCAGCCAGGTATCCCGGAAATTGCGGAAGGCGTTGAGCTCATAACAGTCGTCTTCCTTTCCCAAAGACTCGCACACGGCCGTGGTGATAAAGCACAGCCTGCGGCGGAACCCCTTGCTGATCTCATCGTAACGGGCCTTTCCCAGCGGATTTTTGGGATATTGCGCGTTCCATTTCTCCAGGAAACGGTCTGCAAGCGCCTCCGAAGCCTCATCCCCCTGCTCCAAGACGGCCGGGATCAGAAACGCCACAATGGTATACCGATAATCGAAAAACCGGGCGTCGTTCTTTTTCATACCCATGCCTGCAAAGAGCGCCAGAAACCGCTCCATCAAAAACAGGCTGTATTCCTCTGCGGCCCGCTGCACGCTTCCCGCCTCTGCCGCGACACAGAACGCGCGCAGCGCCGGAGCAAGCTTCTCTGCATATTCCTGAAACGCCTGCGGATATCCATGATTGTTCACCGCCTGCATATCGGCCCGATACGCGACGATCTCGTCGCTCATCAATTCTTTGGCTGTACGCAGTAGGGATTGGTACGATCCCGTCTCCTCCCTTTGATGCAGCAATTCTTGGACGTCAATCGGCTGCGCGCAATACATGCATACAACCTGCTGCGTGTCATCGGGCAATTGAAGCTCTTTGCCACAGTGCGGGCAGTGGGCAGAAATAAAACGCATATGTTACACCTCTTCGTGAAATGAGCCGCCGATTCTTTCAGCGGCTTTTTACATAGTCCTTGATTTTATCAAAGCTTTCCTGGCTGATGATGTGCTCTATCCGGCAGGCATCCTGCATGGCGATCTCTTCACTGACCCCCAGGGCTTTGCGCAAAAATTCCGTCAAGACGGTATGCCGCTCATAAACAGCGCTGGCTTTTTCCATGCCGCTCTCCGTCAGAACAATGTTCCCGTTTTTCTCCATAACGATCAGGCCCGCCTTGCGCAGGATACTCATGGCACGGCTCACGCTCGCTTTGGTAAAAGAGAGTTCATTGGCAACATCCACAGATCGCACATAACCGTTCCGACTTTTCAAAATCAAAATCGTTTCCAAATAGTTTTCTCCCGATTCCTGAATCTTCATAGAACTCCTCCTGTGCTGTTGTGGAATAGTGTTCTTGTAATTATAGCAGTTTTCCTTAAAATTGACAAGGAAGTCCGGATTCCTTTATCGTTTTCACCATAGGCTCTACGATTACTTTGTGATAAAATAGAAATCGTTTGTAAAAAAGAAATGTTGCGCCCTTTTTATATCCATTTAGTATATTTCTAGTTTGAATTTACAAAAAGTTATGATTTTGAAAGTAAGGAGCGAAGACATATGATCACCGTTTCCGATCTTGGCCTCAGTTTTAGCGGCCAGGCTCTGTTTTCCCATGTCAATCTGCTGTTCACCGCTGGCAACTGTTACGGCGTGATCGGCGCGAACGGCGCAGGAAAATCCACCTTTTTAAAAATCCTCTCCGGCGAACTGGAGCCCACCAAAGGCGAAGTCGTGATTGATCCTAAATTGCGCATGTCCGTTCTCAAACAGGATCACCATGCCTATGATGCGTATACGGTTTTTGAAACCATCCTCATGGGCAATCCCCGCCTGTATGAGGTGCTTAAGCAAAAAGACGCGCTTTATGAAAAAGAGGACTTTTCCGATGCGGACGGCGATCTTGCCGCCGAGCTGGAAGCCGAGTTCGCTGAATTAAACGGTTGGGAAGCGGAGACGGAGGCCGGAAAACTGCTGCAAGGCCTGGGGCTGGACAACATGCTGCTCTATTCGCAGATGGACTCCCTGCCCGGCAATGAAAAGGTCAAGGTTCTGCTCGCACAGTCCCTGTTTGGCCAGCCGGACATCATCCTGCTGGACGAACCGACCAATGACCTCGACGTGCGTTCCATTTCCTGGCTGGAAGATTTCCTCGCGGATTATATCGGCACGGTGATCGTCGTTTCGCATGACCGCCATTTTCTCAACAACGTCTGTACCCATATTGTAGATATCGATTACAACAAAATTAAACTCTATGTGGGCAACTACGACTTCTGGTATGAATCCAGCCAGTTGATGCAGCGTGTGATGCGCGACCAGAACAAGAAGGCAGAGGAGAAAATCAAAGAGTTACAGGCCTTTATCCAGCGTTTCTCCGCCAACAAGAGTAAGTCCAAGCAGGCGACTTCCCGTAAAAAGCTGCTGGACAAGATCACAGTGGAAGAAATGCCCGCATCCAGCCGCCGGTATCCCTTTGTTGGGTTTACCATGGACCGCGAGCCCGGCAAGGAAATTTTGGAGGTGGAAAACCTCTCCAAGACAGTGGACGGCGAAAAGGTGCTGAACAATGTCAGCTTCCGCGTCAACAAGGGCGATAAAATCGCCTTTTTGGCAAAGAACGATATCGTGACCACCACACTGTTTAAAATTTTGATGGAAGAGCTTGAGCCGGACGAGGGCCGTTTTAAATGGGGCGTCTCCACCACACAGTCGTACTTCCCACAGGATAACTCCGCGTACTTCAACGGCTGCGACATGAGCATCCTCAAGTGGTTGGAACAGTACGCACAGGACACCACGGAAACCTATCTGCGCAGCTTCCTGGGAAAGATGCTCTTTTCCGGCGACGATGTGTTGAAGCCCGTCAACGTGCTCTCCGGCGGCGAGAAGGTGCGCTGTATGCTCTCCCGCATGATGATGTTCGGCTCCAACGTGTTGGTGGTCGACCAGCCCACCAACCATCTGGACCTGGAATCCATCACGGCGGTGAACAATGGACTGATTTCCTTTAAGGGCATCGTGCTCTTTGCATCGCATGACCATCAGTTCATTCAGACGGTCGCCAACCGCATCATCGAGATCACGGACGACGGTGTGATCGACCGCATGGGCACCTATGACGAATATTTGGAATCCATGAATCAGATGTAAATGGACGCAGGGAATAACGGCAAAATCCCATTGCCCATAGAAACAAATGCTTTTACAAAGGAAGCTTTCATCGTAAGACCGCCACACAAAAATGGCGCTTTCCGCGGCTCTAGTTGCCGTGGGAAGCGCCATTTTGATTGATATTTGAAATGATCCGGTTCTTTGGGAAAAAATTTCAGAGTCTCTCACGTTTCACTCAGGCAAAGCCATCCAGCAATTGAGGGACGATAAGGACGGGGCAATTTGGCTTTCCTCATCGAGCGTCGGTGTATAGCTCTCTGATTCCCCTGTGACGCCCATCATCCCAGTTACTGCAAAATATACGTTTCAATGGCGCGCGCAACGCCGTCGTCCGCATTTGAGGCGGTATGGTATTTTGCCACAGCTTTTGCTTCCGGGGTGCCGTTTTCCATCACGACGGAATATCCGGCAAATTGCAACATCTCGATGTCGTTGCCACTATCCCCGATGGCCATTGTCTCCGCTGGATCGATTTGTAAAAGTTTGCACAAATGGCACAGTGCGTCTCCCTTGCTGGCGCCTTTACGGTTGAGCTCGATGTTGCTTCCCGCGGAAGAGACCACGGAAATCCCCGGCATCGCTTCAAATTGCTTCCAGAGCTTTTCGCGCAGACCGGGCTCCACATGTGCCAGGTTCAATTTTTCCACACCCTCTGGGTGCTGTTCCAATAGGGACTGGAAGCTGTCCAGCTCAATCTGCGTTTTCCGGATATTCTCAATAAATTCCGCTGTAAAGGGCAGGTCGTTCACCCTCTTCAAAGAACGGCTCTCTGTATAAATCTTTCCTTCACAATAGATTTGTATCAACAGGCCGTATGGCTCCAAGACCTCCAGAATCCGCTGTACCGTTTCCACTGGAATCAGATTTGTATAGAGCACGCAATCTTCCTGCATATCCCGCACGGACGCGCCGTTGGAATTGATGACGTAACGGATGCCGCCGATCTCTCGGAATACACTGGGCAACATATCGCACACACGCCCTGTTGCGGGCACTACTAGCACCCCCTGCTCGACCGCCTTTTCCATGGCAGTGCGCACGGCAGGTGTAATAGTGAGATGATCGTCGAGCAAAACAGTCCCGTCCATATCTAGCGCAACCAATCGGATTCCCATTGGAAATCCCTCCTTAAATTCTAATCCGTAATATAAATAGTATACGCAGAAAACAGACAGGCTTAATTGCAAACAAAAAATTTCCACCAAATCCGACATCCAGAGTTTTTAAATGCATCTTTTGAAAAACTGTGCAGTCTTACGAACCAATGCTTTCATCTCTTGGAAGCGTACCCGCCACCACAAAAAGTCCCCTGCCAGCCC
>DBFXIC010000226.1:0-4823 GCA_048455095.1 Anaeromassilibacillus sp. | reverse complement strand
TTCTTTTCTGTCGAAGATGTACTGCTTGCTATAGCATTACAGGGGCAATCTCAAAAGATGAACTATTGCAAATAATACAATCAATGCAAAGGAGCGTTGATTCATGAAAAACAGGATGGCGTGTGTCTCTCTCGCTTTATGTCTCATCTGTAGAATAAAGGCTGTTTTTGATGCGGAAGGAGTAACCGCCACAGCATATTCTGTTTCCCGGGTTAAGATATAAAACTGCTTGAACAAAACTTCAATAAAAAGCCGCGCGGCGGTAAAAGAAAAAAACGTCGTCGTGCGGTAGAATGCCTTTGGTTATTCATACTTTTCGTTTAATATACTCATTGTTACGCACGGCGTCATTTGGAGGCATGCCGTGCGTAGTTTTATATTTTTGTTCTCTAAGACAAACTTTTTGCAAAGCAGCTGCTGCTGGCCTGACGGGTGATTCTTTGTACTCGAATTGGCCGCTGTCGCTCTCCACCATATCCTTCCGTTTCTTCGTTCTTTGATGATGATGATACGGAGGTATGGATATGGTACGAATCAATCTTCGGGATTTTTATCCCTATAGCAATGAAGAAGCCTCTATTGATGTCAACGCCGAGGTAGCCGACTTGCTATTCGCTTGTAAACGAGCAGAGGCCAGCTATGAACGTAAGATCCGCCGCCATAAGGCGTATTACTCCCTTGACCATAAGACAGGCATTGAGCGCAGCATTTTGTTCACTTCTCATTCTCCTGAAGAACTGTATGAGAGAAAGCTGACCAGAGAAGATCTTCATGCAGCCATTGCTCAGCTTCCGGACAAGCAAGCCAAACGTATCTATGCTCATTACCTTCTGGGAATGAGCAAAGAGGAAATTGCCAAGGCTGAAGGCGTTAGCTGGCGTGCAATTCATCAAAGTATTCTACAAGGACTTGGCCGAATGGAGAAAATTTTGAAAAAGCTTTGATGCCACATGCAATTTTCCCCTCAAAAATGTCCCTGATATTGAAGGAATACATTTCCTGCTCTGAATCTTGACAACTGAATATCGGGTGTCACAGGTACGAAACCATGCGGTGGAGCGGCTTGTGGTGCGGCGCGACGATGGCGCAGCCGGAGCGATCAACGTGAACCACAGACCCTGCGGTGGCATGCAGGGCGCGACGATGCCGCGCGGGGACAATGAGACTTCCACTACGGCCTCCCACTGACTTGAGGGGGAGTCCCTGCGGTATACGCCCGTCCGGGGGACGGCGGTACAGGCGGGGCTATGTTGCGGATGGAGCCGCCCGCAGCCTGTGACATCCCCATGGCCAGCGGGAAGCCTGCCGGGGTGCAGGGCAAATACGGCGAATTCCCGCCTCCGATTCATTTGCCATGATTCTGTTTTTGAGAAAAGAGGGATGGTTATGGCCCGAATGCCAGACGGCCGTACCCTTCGACGCTGCCCGGACGTTATGGATGTCACGGAGATGTGCCGTGTCCTGGACATCAGCACAAAGACCGGCTATCGGTTGCTGAAAAACGGAGACATTTCATCATTGAAGATCGGCAGGGCCTATCGAATTCCCAAAGCCCATCTCCTGGCGTATCTCAAGATTAGAAAAGTAAGCGGGCTATGGTAGCCCCTCCATAACCTTGCCGCCCGCATGCGCCGGTGCTATGCTTGGTCTGTCAACGGCAGGAATCCAAGCTGCAAGAAGGAGGGACAACCATGATCGCAGGACACCTGCAAGAAAAAAAGGGATTGTACTACATGGTCCTGAGCTATAAGGACAAAAGCGGGAAACGGGTATCAAAATGGCTGCCGACGGGATTGCCCGTGAAAGGGAACAAAAAACGCGCCGAAGACATGCTGATGGCCGCCCGCGCTGAATTTGTGGCGGGAGAAGCCGCTATTGACCGCGATATGCCGTTTTCCAGCTATCTCGTCCAATGGATGGAGATCGCACGGAGCACCTTAAAGCCCAACACGGCTGCCGGATATGCGAGCATGATTCAGAATCCGATTGCACCGTACTTTCAGCAGCGGGGCATCACGCTGGGCGGATTGCAGGCGGTGGACATTCAGATGTTCTACACCAGTCAGCTCAAACGCGTATCCGCCAATACCGTCATCCACTACCACGCGATCATCCACAGGGCGCTCAAATACGCTGTTAAGACAGACCTCATTGACGTCAATCCGGCGGACAAGGTGGAGCGGCCCAGGAAGGAACGGTTTACCGCCTCGTTTTATGACGGCAACGAGGTGAACCGGCTCTTTCAGGCGGCGCGGGGAACCTCGCTGGAGCTGCCGGTCATGCTGGCGGCATTCTACGGACTGCGCCGCAGCGAGGTGGTGGGGCTCAAATGGGATGCGATTGATTTTGAGAACAAAACCATCGCCATCCGGCACACGGTGACGGCCTGCACTGAAAAGGGCAGGCGCATCGAAGTGGCGGCCGATACGACCAAGACGGCCTCCAGCCGGCGGACCCTCCCGTTGGTGCCGGCTTTTCAAACGAAGCTGGCCGCGTTAAAGGAGCAGCAGGAGAAGAACCGCATACTGTGCGGCCGCTCCTATTGCACGGATTACCTGGGCTACGTTCTGGTGGATGCAATGGGAAACCGCCTGAAGCTGAGCTACATCAGCACGGCCTTTCCCGCACTGCTCAAGCGCAACGGGCTTCGGCCCATCCGCTTCCACGACCTGCGCCACAGCTGCGCCAGCCTGCTGCTGAAAAACGGCGTCCCCATGAAGCAGATTCAGGAGTGGCTGGGGCACAGCGACTTCAGCACGACCGCCAACATCTACGCCCACCTGGACGCCGGGTCCAAGCTCACCTCTGCACAGGCAATGGAAAAGGGATTGGGGATGAGCTCCGAAGCCCTTTTAGAATAAGGACTTCGGGGTATGGCAGGAGAACTTTGGAGAGGAACGCTGAAGCGAATGAAAAAAGACTTTCCCCGCTGTGGGGGAAAGCCTTATGGCGGAGAAGGTGGGATTCGAACCCACGGACCGGTTATTAGCCGGTTTACCCGATTTCGAGTCGGGGCCGTTATGACCGCTTCGATACTTCTCCAAAATCTATCTCAACATCGTCTCTCGGAAAAAGGAGAGAACTGATGGAGAGAACTGCTCATGATCCCATTCCGGGGGCACCTTGCAAACCTAGTAAAATCAAGGCTTTACGTCGATTCGATTCCACCTTTCGGATT
Source organism: Anaeromassilibacillus sp. (assembly GCA_048455095.1). Lineage (GTDB taxonomy): Bacteria > Bacillota > Clostridia > Oscillospirales > Acutalibacteraceae > Anaeromassilibacillus. The sequence continues at coordinate 1,645 of DBFXIC010000226.1, read as the reverse complement.
AGATTTCGAGTCGGGCTGTCATGGCCGCCTCGCACATCATCTCAAGCAAAGGACCGGAAAACATTATACCATGCCAAACCTGGGTTGGCAAGCAAAAAAGCGTCGCTTTCTTCGCAGATCATTCCGCTTTTTGCTTGCCTTTGTTTGTTGCATCATGGTATCATAGACAGACGCGGAAAGTCGATACAGGCGATCCGGTCTGCTCGCGCCCGGTCCGCAATCTTACCGCATTGATTGCTACGAAAGGATTGTCCCATGCTTCGCAATGCCGTTTCCCTGCCCGTCCGCGCGCTCCGGCTCCTGTTGGACAGCCTGCGCTGGGACAAGCCCTTCATGCGCAACGTGTTTGTGGTGGCGCTGCCCATGGTGATTCAGCAGCTGGTGACCGCCTCTCTGCATATCGTGGATGGGCTGATGGTCAGCGGCCTGGGCGATGCGGCGTATTCCGCCGTCACGCAGGCCAACCGCGTCACCTTCATGTTCAATCTCTTTAGTTTTGGCACCTGTACAGGCGGAGCCATCTTTTTAAGTCAATACTGGGGTGGACGGGATATCCGCCGCATGCGGCAGGCCATGGGGCTGACGATGATGTTTGTGCTCATCGTGGCGGCCGTGTTCATGAGCGTGTCGCTCTTGATGCCCCGTCAGATCATATCGCTGTTTCTGCCGCAGGGCGAGAGCTTTGACCGGGCGGTGGAATACCTGTCGGTGGTGGCGTTTGGCTATCTGTTCACCGCGGTGGATAACGTCTATGCCGCCACCCTCAAGGCGGCGGAAAAGACCTATCTGCCCATGCTGTCCGGCTTTGCAAGCATCTTGACCAACACGGTGCTCAACTATGCCTTCATCTTCGGCAAGCTGGGCTGCCCGGCCATGGGGGTCAGAGGCGCGGCGCTGGCTACGGTCATCTCCGCCGCCGTGTCTATGGGCATGAACGTGGCCTTCTCCTATGGCATGCGCCTGCCCGCCGGGGCCAGGCCCTCCGAGTGGCTGCGGCAGGAAAAGGGCTTCGTGGGCCGTTTTAGCAAAACGGTTGTGCCCGTCATCTTCAACGAGGGGCTGTGGGCCGTAGGCACGACTATGTACAATGTTTTTTACGGACGCATGGGTGACGCGGCCGTGGCTACCATGGGCGTGTGCACCACCATTAACGATCTGGTATGGGTGGCCATCTTTGCGCTGATGAACGCCACCGCCATCATCGTGGGCAAGGCGCTGGGGGCAGGTGACCGCGAACGAGCTTATCTGTACGCCAAGCGCATGATGGCAGGTGCACTGGCGGCTGGCGTCGCGTTGGGCGTTGCGGTCATCGCGGTGCGCTGGCCGCTGGTGAACATCTTTTCCGGCCTGTCGTATCCGGTGCGGGACAAGGCGCAGTTCATCCTGCTGCTGGGCGGTATGACCATCTGGTTTCGCGCGTTCAACACCATCAACATTGTGGGCGTACTCCGGTCGGGTGGCGATACGCTGTTCAGCCTGTGCCTGGACGTGGGCACGCTGTGGCTGGTGAGCGTGACCAGCACAGGTCTGGCCGCGCTGGTGCTGCACTGGCCGTTGGAATGGGTGTATGCCTGCACCTTTTTGGAGGAAGCGGTCAAGATGGCGGTCGGCATCCCGCATTTCAAAAAGAAGCAATGGATGAACG
>DBFXIC010000225.1:0-2633 GCA_048455095.1 Anaeromassilibacillus sp. | reverse complement strand
GTTCCGGTTCTGCGCAGGGATAGGAGGCCGGAAGAATCCGCAGTGGCCGGTCGGCCTCTGTCAGGCTTTCCCCGAGAGCGGCGGCAGCCGCACAAAAAGAGGGGACGCCGGCAACCATTTGATACGCAAATCCCATTGTATGAAGCTGTTCCTGAATATAAGTGCAGGTGGAATAGATGGATGGGTCCCCCAGAGTGAGAAGGGCGACATCCGTCCCCTCCTGAAGCGTTTCCGCTACCAGGGCAGCTGCGGCCTTGTGGCTTTCCTCCAAGATATGAGAGTCCCTTGTCATGGGAAGATGCAGGGACAGGCAGGGCTTTTTTGCAATTTCCGGAACGGCTTGTACCGCAATGCGGTAAGCCGTGCTATCCCGGCCGTCGGGAGCGGCAATGATGGGGCAGGCGCGAATCAAACGCGCGGCTTTGATCGTCAGAAGTTCCGGATCGCCCGGACCAACTCCAATGCTATATAAAATTCCCGCCATGGTATAGATTCCTCCGTGTCTGTTTTGAACAAGTTGGAACTTATGATACCATAGCGGGAAGTCGTTTGTAAAGGCTTTAGCCGTCAAGAGCGGCGCGCAGGGAAGCGGCGAATGCGCCAACCGGTTCCACGCTGCCCTTTCCATACTGCGCTATAATTTTGACAATTGCACTGCCGACAATCACGCCATCGCAATAGGCGCTCATTATCTTTGCCTGCTCTGGGCCGGAAATCCCAAACCCAACGGCATACGGGACATTGGTGGATTGCCTGATCGCATTAAAAAATGCGTCAAAGTCTGTCGTGAACTCACTGCGCGTGCCGGTCACGCCGGTAGAAGAGACACAGTAAAGGAATCCCTGCGCGGCTGCGGCAATTGTTGCAATCCGATCGTGCGACGTGGGCGCTACCATGCTGATGGAATAAACACCGGCCCGGTCCGCCACGGCCTGGATCTCATCGCGTTCTTCAAACGGCATATCTGGAACAATTACGCCGTCCACGCCGCTTTCGGCGCACAGTTCAAAAAAGTGCTCTGTTCCAAAGCCGAAAATGCTATTGAGATAGAGCATCAGCAGGATTGGAATCTGCGTCTTTTCACGCAGGCGCCGGACCAGTGCAAATACATCCACCAGTTTCGTACCGTTTTTCAGAGCGCGGACGCTCGCCTCCTGGATTACGGGACCTTCGGCAATTGGGTCGGAGAAGGGGATACCGAGTTCGATGATATCCGTTCCGGAAGCTTCCAACTGTAAAACGAGTTGTTCCGTGGTATCCAGCCCTGCGTCGCCTGCCGTGATGAAGGAAATCAACGCTTTGCGTCCCTGTTTTTTCAATTCCTGAAATGTTGCATCAATCCTGTTCATTGAGCTGTACCCCCCTGTATCTGGCTACTTGATAGACATCCTTATCGCCGCGCCCGGACAAACAGATGATCATGCTTTGGTCTTTGCGCATGGTTGGCGCGATCTTGCATGCCAGTGCGACCGCATGTGCGGATTCGATTGCCGGAATAATTCCTTCTGTTCTAGAAAGATATTCAAAGGCACATACAGCCTCTTCGTCGCTGATGGCATAGTATTCGCCGCGCCCTGTCTTGGCAAGCTGGGCGTGTTCCGGACCAACGCCAGGGTAGTCCAGCCCTGCGGAGAGGGAATAGACTGGTGCAATCTGTCCCTCTTCGTCCTGCAGAAAGATCGACTTCATACCGTGGAAAATACCGGCGCGGCCGCGAGAGATCGTTGCTGCCGTGCGGGCGGTCTCCACGCCCTCTCCGGCCGCTTCTGCACCGAGCAGGCGGACGGAGGTATCCGGGATAAAATCGTAGAACATCCCCATCGCGTTGGAACCGCCGCCCACGCAGGCGCACACGGCGTCCGGCAATTTGCCTTCGCACTCCATCAGCTGGCGTTTGGCTTCCTCACCGATGATCTTTTGAAAATCGCGCACTATTTGGGGATAGGGGTGAGGCCCCATCACAGAACCAATGAGATAATAGGTGGTTTCCACATTGGTGGTCCAGTCTCGCATGGCCTCGTTGATAGCGTCCTTCAGGGTGGCGGTGCCGCTGTTGACCGGCGTAACCTTTGCGCCGAGCAGTTCCATCCGGTAGACGTTGAGCGATTGACGTTCCACATCCTCCGCACCCATATAGACTTCGCATTCCAGCCCAAACAGCGCGGCGGCGGTTGCCGTGGCAACGCCGTGCTGGCCCGCGCCCGTCTCCGCAATGATGCGCTTTTTGCCCATACGCTTTGCCAGCAGAATCTGCCCCAACACGTTGTTGATTTTATGGGAGCCTGTGTGATTCAAATCCTCGCGCTTAATGTAAATTTTTGCGCCGCCAAGATCTTTTGTCATCTTCTCTGCATAGTAGAGCATAGAGGGCCTGCCGGCGTAGTTCTGGTAGTACCACGCGAGCTCCTTTTGAAAGTCCGGGTCATCCTTATATTTTGTATAGGCGGCTTCCAGCTCGTGCACCGCGTTCATCACGGTTTCCGGCACGTACTGGCCGCCGTATTCGCCATATCTTCCGATCTTATCCATGTTGTCCTTCCTTCCTGTTTGATAGGTAGGGCTACAGAAAATCTTTTTTCGTTTGGTAGTACGCCGCAAAACGAACCAAATGATATCTGTCCCCTAAAGCCTTT
>DBFXIC010000224.1:0-19137 GCA_048455095.1 Anaeromassilibacillus sp. | reverse complement strand
GGATTACAGAACCAACTGCATCAATCGAGGATATTGAAAAAAGGCTCAACTAAAATTTTGTGTCAAGGTAATGTAAAAGTGATGATATTTACATTTTGTGGGAAAATGGTTACACGAGTAGTGTTAGTACTACAAAAATATTTCCTATATTTCCGCAGTTTTGTGGGGATATGATTTAATTTGGTGCGCATGTTGAAAGCGTTGTCAAATTGGAAAGGCGATAAACACACAGGCGCCATATTTCAAAATAGCGATATCCGACCGCAGGAAAACCACACGACTTTTATAAAGGAACGCCTATGAAAATCATATTAGAAGACACAGACCTGTTCGCGCCTGATCTCAAAATTAGACTGCAACATGCGATAACCGAACAGGGGATTCCCGCGCCGGAAAAGCAGGGGTACTATACCTTACAGTTACATTTCAGCGAAGCATCTCTCCTGGATCTCAGAAAAATGGACGCTTTTGAAATCCCGCAGGAGTCTCTGCCAAAATACCAACGAGGTGTCAAGTTGTCCGGCAAAGATAAGCTGAGTGCGCTCCTCTCTTATCAACTAAACGAGGCCGTGGGTGTCTTCGAATCGTATGGATTTCTCCTGATTTTCTGCGGCGTCACCGGTATCCCGCTTATGGACCCCAACCGTTTGGAAATCACACTGAACCCTGACACCCTTTACAAGCCAAAACCAGATGAGAACGGACGCAGGACAAAACGGGACAAGCCCATCAAGGTCATGAGCATCATGCCAAGTCTGTCGGGCTTTGCAAATACTCTGTTGGATGCTTACCAAAAGGAGCAGCAACGGAAAGAACAGAATTTGTTGAAGGCGATTGATGACAAGGCCGGATACGAAAAATATGCAGCCTTATTGGGAAAGGATGCGTTATACGAAGTTTACACCGGCTTTGTGAAGGATTACGGCGACCTCTGGACGCTGCCCGGCATTTACAATGCAGAGCTGAAAACAAAATTTTTAGATACGGTCAAAGTAAAAGCTGGATTCGTTGAAGACGACCAGGCAAAAGCTCAGATTTTGCAGCCGCTGGCATTTAAAATGGTTTTGATCTATGCCATCCCGGTCCATAAAAAGACAAAGACTGGTCGGGCGGCCGGTAAATATGTCGGCCAGGTAAAATTGTTGACGAACGGACGCGTGGTCAAACTGGAATACGAACCCCATCATAAAGCGTATGAGATTCCAAACAATCTTTTTGAGGAATGCCTTTGTAGCGTCGAAGAAAAGGATGATAATAACAAGCTGTTTCAAAAGATTCGGACCATCGTGGCGCAAGCCGACAATGTTTGTGAAACTGCCGGCTATACATTGGAACAGGAGACGGTTTATAATGTCCTCTCCTTTACCGATCTGAAAAGCATACTGAAAAACGCCAGGCAGGCCAAATTTTCTGAATAGTCCTAAAATCTACTGGAATACATAAAAACGACGGCTGACGGGATTGATTTACCGCCTACCGTTTTATCTTTTATAGGCGAAAGCTCTATTTTTGGGTGAAAAAATTTATAACCCCCTCCTCTTTATTATAATCCCTCAAAATAGTACAGCACGCGAACAGGTCACCGCCCTTTTTCTACTCAATTGTGCCTTTCAAAGCAAGCTGTCTTGCACAAAACCCGATCTTAGAAAAAGCATTGACAAAATTCCTTGAAACGTGTATATTGAATTTTGTAAATTGAACAGGGGAGCTTATACATAGGCTGAGAGGAAGTTGTGAACTTCGACCTATAACCTGATTTGGATAATGCCAACGTAGGGATCTTGACAAACCCTACGGGAAATGCGACGGCATTTCCCGTTTTTATTTGCCTTTGATCGATCCCTCCCGCAATTTACAACGTCTCCATTTGGAGAAACAAGTTTATAGGAACGGTTGAGAGTGAACGAGAGTTCATGAAGGGGTGCACCACCGCGGGTGTATTTCTTTGTGAACTCTTTTTTGTTTTCTGATCACCGCTTCCCGGAAAGGAGCTTGCCATGATTCGCATTAACGGCACCGATGTCACGCTGGGGGAGGGCGTCACGATCGAACGCTATCTTGCGCAGAACCAGTACCATCCTACCCGCGTGGCCGTCGAGCGCAACGGGGAGATTGTCCCGAAGGCGCGCTATGCTTCCACCCTGCTGCTGGACGGCGACGAGGTGGAGATCGTCCAGTTCGTGGGGGGTGGTTGATTTGGGCATTCCCTATCCCTTGACGAAGGAACAGATTCACAACGTTCTATGTGAACGCCATACGCCGAACGTCCAGGAAAAACTAGACTGTGCGCGGGTCTCCATTGCGGGCCTCGGTGGGCTGGGTTCCAATGTCGCCGTCGCCCTGGCGCGGGTCGGTGTGGGGCATCTCCACCTGATCGATTTTGACCGGGTGGATGCGTCGAATCTGAATCGCCAGCAGTATTTTGGCCGTCATTTGGGCATGTACAAAACCGACGCGTTGAAGGAGCAGCTGCTGGATATCAACCCCTATCTGGACATCCGCACCGACTGCGTCCGAGTGACGGAAGAAAATATCCAGGAACTCTTTGCCGGGGCAGACGCTGTCTGCGAGGCGTTCGACAACCCGGAGGCCAAGGCTATGTTGGTCAACGGCATTCTGGAGCGTTTCCCGAAAAAATTCCTGGTCGCCGCCTCCGGAATGGCTGGATACAGCGACGGCAACCGTATCCGGACACGCAAAATCGCCGCCCGATTTTATCTCTGTGGTGATGAAACCGATGGTCTGGAAGCGGGTGGTTGCTTAATGGCCCCGCGCGTGGCAATTTGCGCCGCGCACGAGGCAAATATCATCGTGCAATATCTTGTGCAGCATTAGAAACAGAACCTTCGGACCTGCATTTTGAAGCAGCTGTCCCATCATAAAGGAGATTAGCCATGTACAATATAAAAGAAGATGTTTTGACCATCGGCGGGCACGCCTTTACCTCCCGGTTTATTTTGGGTTCCGGTAAGTATTCCTTGGAGCTCATCCGGGCAGCCGTCGAAAAGGCGGGCGCACAGATCGTGACGCTCGCCCTGCGCCGCGCAAATGAAGGTGGTCTCGCCAATATTCTCGATTATATCCCCAAAGATATCACCCTGCTCCCCAACACCTCCGGCGCCCGGAACGCGGATGAGGCGGTCCGCATCGCCCGGCTCGCCCGTGAATTGGGCTGCGGCGATTTTATCAAAATTGAGGTGATCCACGACTCCAAATATCTGCTGCCTGACAACTATGAGACGATCCGAGCGACGGAGGTTCTCGCCAAAGAAGGATTTGTCGTGATGCCCTATATGTATCCGGACCTCAACGCAGCCAGGGACCTCGCCAACGCCGGCGCCGCCTGCATCATGCCGCTGGGCGCGCCGATTGGCACAAACAAAGGGCTGTGTACCAAAGAATTCATCCAGATTCTGATCGATGAGATGGACCTTCCGGTCATCGTGGACGCAGGCATCGGCAGGCCTTCCCAGGCGTGTGAAGCCATGGAAATGGGGGCAGCCGCCGTTATGGCCAATACCGCCATTGCCACTGCGGGCGATATTCCTGTGATGGCGGAGGCCTTCAAGCAGGCGATCGAAGCGGGACGGAAGGCCTATCTCTCCGGTTTGGGCCGCATGCTGGAAAAAGGTGCGAGCGCATCATCGCCGTTGACCGGCTTTTTAAGGAAATAAGGAGGCGAACCGCTGTGCAGGACAACGAATATATCAACGAAAGCATTTTCAACGACGAGGTGCTGCGGGATTTGAAAAAGGAACGCATCGACCATATGACCTACCTCCCGGGCATGGAAATCCTGGAATCCGACATCGACCAGCAGGTTTTAGCGCATACCGCCGCCTACGACTACAATCGTTACACCGAAGCGGACGTGCGCCGTGCCCTTTATCATGAAAACCGCACGCTGGACGACTTTGGCGCACTGTTGTCCCCCGCCTCGCTGCCGCTTTTGGAGGAGATCGCACAGGTGGCGCAACAGGAGACTCGAAAGCACTTCGGCAATTCGATCTGCATGTTCACCCCGCTCTATATCGCCAACTATTGCGAAAATTACTGCATCTACTGCGGGTTCAACTGTCACAACAAGATTCACCGGGCCCAGCTGGATGCCACACAGATCCAAAAGGAGATGGAGGCCATCGCCGCAACCGGCCTACAGGAAATCCTGATTCTGACCGGCGAAAGCCGCAGCAAATCCACCGTTGCCTACATCGGTGAGGCATGTAAAATTGCCCGGAAATATTTCAAGGTGATCGGGATGGAAGTATACCCGATGAACAGCGATGAATACGCTTATCTGCACCAATGCGGTGCGGACTACGTGACCGTGTTCCAGGAGACGTATAACGCTGACAAGTACGAAACATTACATCTGCAGGGGCATAAGCGCATTTTTCCGTACCGTATGAATGCGCAGGAGCGCGCCCTCAGGGGCGGCATGCGCGGCGTCGGGTTCGGCGCCCTACTCGGGCTGGACGATTTCCGCAGGGACGCCTTTGCCACCGGATGCCACGCATGGCTCTTACAGCGCAAATATCCGCACGCGGAGATTGCGTTCTCCTGTCCGAGGCTCCGCCCCATTATTCATAACAATCAAATCAACCCCATGGATGTTCATGAGGCACAGCTTTTGCAGGTGGTCATGGCATACCGGCTTCTGATGCCATTTGCCAGCATCACGATTTCCACGCGTGAATGCGCCCGCGTGCGGGACAGCCTCGTCTCGATTGCGGCGACCAAGATCTCCGCGGGCGTCAGTACGGGCATCGGCGGGCACTCGGAAGAAATCGAAGAAAAAGGAGACGACCAGTTTGAGATTTCCGACAGCAGGAGTGTGGAGCAGGTCTTTCACGCCTTGCAGAAGAATGGCCTCCAACCGGTTATGAACGACTATGTGTACGTATAACCGCCAAATCGTCGCGGTGACGAACCGGGCGCTCTGCACACGGCCGTTTTTGGAACAGGTCGAGCGCGTATGCCGTTTCCGGCCCGCCGCCATTTTACTGCGTGAAAAAGACCTGGATGAAACCGCATATGAGGCGCTTGCCGCCGACGTGATGAGGGTTTGCAAACAATATCGCGTCCCTTGTATCTTACACAGCTTTCTCAAGGCGGCAGAGCGGCTCCATGCGGAACAGATTCATCTTCCGCTTGGGCAACTCACAGAGGCCGCCGCGGACCCGAGGCAGCCGCTGCAGCGCTTTTCCATGGTCGGAACATCCGTCCATTCCGTAAGGGATGCCGTCCGGGCGGAAGAGCTCGGTGTTTCCTACGTAACCGCAGGCCACATCTATGCGACGGACTGTAAAAAGGGCTTGCCTCCCAGGGGCCTGGATTTCCTGCGAGACGTCTGCCGCAGTGTATCCATCCCTGTTTACGCGATCGGCGGTATCAAATGTGACCCGGCACAGGTACGGGAAATTTTATCCTGCGGAGCGAAACGGGCCTGTATTATGTCGGGGATGATGGCACTGTAGCGCACCAGCGGGAATCCGTATCATCTCGAAGGATGGCAGGTTTTGGCCCCCGCTATAACGATCTAATGGAATCTGCGAAGTGCTGCAATGAAAGCAGGATTGGCATACCGCCACGCAAACATCCCACCGAGAATTTATGACGTGTATTTCCACTAAAAGATTGAAATAGGAACATCAAAAAGCAGCGCTTTCCGGTGCCCTCAAGGCCTGGAAAAGCGCTGCTTTGGATTTTTATTCAGATAACTGAAGAAATGGACAATCGCCCAACGCGTCCTCTCTGCCACAATTGAAAAGTACAAAACAAAGTGTGCCTTCAATAGGACCCGCTCGATAAACAAGGACGGACCTATTTTAGACTATCTGTACATGGAACATCATCAGGATGAAAACGAATCGAAAAACTTCCCCTTATAAAAATTCTCATTTCCAAGTCTCTTTGCTGTTAGCCTGAACATCACACAGCCATCCGGACATACGATTACCTTGCTGTATTTGCCGTCGCCACCAATATTCTCCAAATCCCCGCCACTCCTGACAGCCTCCATAGTTGGGAACATTATCATCATCACTTTGGAACAAATCCCCTGTCCATCCTTATTGACAGGACAGCCATACGTACAGGTATACTTATCTCCGATCTCCTCGCCGTTTCGGCAATACCGCTCTGTATGATCCCCGCGAAGAAACCCGATTACCTCAATTTCAAATTCGTATTCCTCATCATACCATTTTTTCATAACTAACCTCCAAATTTCTATTCGTCAAATTGCGTTTTCTCCACCCCGTGTAAACCTTGTTTTACTTTAAATGAAACGTTGGATTGGTCAAGCTATCCTCATACTCTCCTATGGCCTCTTTAGCCTGTATAAAATCTGAGCGGGAATGATCGTCCAAATCGTTCCCGCCTTCTAACTCATCGCAGACAAAACATGCCATATATTTCAGGCATACCAACTGTCGTATTTATCTAACGGATACCTTTTCCTGCTCTGCATCTTGATGCAGCAGGGAAGCCGCGTAATCCAAGAAAGCATCGGGCGGAAGCGGTCGGCTGTAATAGTACCCCTGATAAATATGGCATCCTAAATTCCGTAAAATCTCCTGTTGCTCTTTGGTCTCCACAAACTCTGCAATGGTACGGCAGTGCAGATGATCGGCCATCTGGATAATCCCCGCAATGATGTCTCTGGAACGGTCATTATTGAGGACTTGTGTCACAAGCTTCCCATCCAACTTTACTTCGTCAAATAGATTTTCCTGCAGATTGAGCATAGAACTGTGCCCCATGCCAAAATCGTCCATGCTGAATTCGATGCCTCCGCGCCGCAGAGATTGCATCTCATCTGCCAATCTATCAGAAATTTCCATTGCAGCGCGCTCTGTAATCTCCAATACCGGATGAACCTTTTCCAAATGGTGCGCTTCAATCATTCGCCGTACATTTTCTAGGAACCGCTCGGATTCCATCTGCTTGGGGGAAATATTGATAGAAAGATACAAGTCCCCCTGCAGGACGTTTTCCATTCTTTCCGCATCCATACCGGCCTTTTCAATCAGATAGTATCCCAACTCTCCTAAAAAGCCGCTTTCATAGGCGAGGTGAATCAAAACCGGCGGGGCAATGTACCCAGCCACCGGATGTTTCCAGCGCAGCAGGCCCTCCGCTCCATGTAAACTTCCTCCGTCGGATACCTGTGCCTGATAAAACAGAAGCACTTGATCGCGTTGAATTGCATTTTTTAAGTCCCTCGCAAGAGTTTGGGCATAGTAATTATATGGATAATTGTGATGGAGATAGCGCGGCAGAATCCCATTCTTTTCTCCGTCCTGCATTGCCTGTTCCATATGGCGCACAGCATTTTGAAATTCCTCTGTCTGCCGCTTCTCACTGCGTTTGACAAACGGAATATAGATTGCCACGCCAATTGCCAAGTTGATCAATTGCAAAATGCTGCCGGCGATTGAACCTGTCGCCTTGTATCCGCTGAATAGGATCGGCACAGTCCATCCAACCGACTGCGTAACCACCGGCACCAGCCCCAGCGTCATCGCCAGTGTACTGGTAAGCGTCAGAACCAGCGGAGTCAGCAAAAAGGGAACCAACATAGTAAAATTAAAGATGATCGGGAAACCAAACACGACCATCTCGCTGATATTAAACAACGCCGCCGGCAACGCCACATGGGCCAGCTTTCGATTATGGCTCTTTTTTGCTGTAAGGCACAGGGCCGCCACCAGGCACAGGGCGCTTCCGCAGCCGCCCAAAAACACAAAGGTATCCAAAAAGGTCTTGGAAAAGATCTCCGTGGGGATTTTTCCTGCCAACAATAGCGCCTGATTGATCTCCACCCCTTGCTCAAACAGCCGTTGGGACACCGCCTCCAACGTATTGGTGCCGTGAATACCAAAGAACCACAGCACATGTGTGAGAAATACGTAAAGCAAAATGCCGAATAGGTTCCCACTGATCTTGTCAAAAAGATGCAGGAACAGGTAGGAACCAAAATTGGTGATGTTGTTGTTTCCCCAAACAGCACGGAGCAAATATCCCATACCCGCAAAGAGCAGTATAATGACCACGACGGGAAGCAAGCTCTGAATCGCAACATTGAACAAATATTCAGCGCCCATGGTATGCAGCCGCTCAAAACGCCGGCTGAGCCGGGAAAATTTTTGGAACAGGTAACAGGACAGCAGCGTCACACACATTGCAGTAAATACCCATTCCGCGCCGAAAATTGTCCCTTCCAGCCCAGAACCGCCTCCACAAAAAGCCAGATATGCTGTGATAGCGGTAATCGGATATAACAGGAAATCACTCTCCTCCGCCAGCCGCCCATAGGACAGGCTGATCGTAAAACAGAGCACCATAGAGAGCGATCCCAGGCTGATATTATAAAGCGTGACAAACAGTCGCGAAAGTGCGCCGTCAAAAAAAGAGGCCAAAAAGTTCTGGTACAGCTCGATGGGAAAATTATTAAAGAGCAGTGCGAACGATCCCAACATTAAAAACGGGATCGCAAGTGTCAGCCCGTGCCGAACGGCGCGGGCACAGATTGTGTCCTGAAATTTTTTCTTTCGCTTGTTCTGCTCCATAAATATTCCTTTCCCAACGGTTTCTACGGTCAATTATACCGTCTTTTCCCGGAAAAGTCATTCTTCCTTTTAGATTTTCTCAAAAAAAGTGTCGATTCATTCAAAAGATGCTGCAAATTGACGGTTATCTGCTCTTGCCCTCCCCGTTGCGGTTTTACGCCAGGATTGGTATAATAAAATACGACAAAAACGCCGCTCGCCGGCGCGGATGAACAATGATAAAGGAGTTTTCAGACATATGGATTATGCAAAGGAAGCCCTAAAAAGGCACCTGGACTGGCATGGCAAGATCGAGGTTGTTCCCACCTGCCCGTTGGAAAACAAAGACGATCTCTCTACCGCATATACGCCCGGCGTTGCGGAGCCGTGCAAAGAGATCCATGAGGATGTTTCCAAAGTATATGACTATTGCCGCAAGGGTAACCTGGTAGCGGTCGTAACCGACGGAACAGCAGTCCTCGGTTTGGGCGATATCGGCCCGGAGGCAGGCATGCCTGTTATGGAGGGCAAGGCCGTGCTGTTCAAGGCGTTTGGCGATGTGGATGCCTTCCCCATCTGCCTGGCCTCCAAGGACGTGGATGAGATCGTGCAAACGGTCAAGATGATCGCGCCCGGGTTCGGCGGTATCAATCTAGAGGATATCTCCGCCCCCCGTTGCTTCGAGATCGAAAAACGTCTCAAAGAAGAGTTGGATATCCCGGTGTTTCACGACGACCAGCATGGTACCGCTGTGGTCACAGTGGCCGCCATGCTGAACGCGCTCAAGCTGGTCGGGAAAGAGCTCTCTGAAATCTCTGTGGTGGTCAATGGCGCTGGTGCAGCGGGTATCGCCTGCACCAAACTGTTGATGTCCATGGGCTTGAAGGACGTCGTTCTCTGCGACCGCCAGGGAGCGATCTTCAAGGGCCGTGAAGGCCTGAACCCTGTCAAGGCCGAGATGGCGGAGATCACGAACCCGGCCTGCAAGCAGGGAAGCCTTGCGGACATGATGAAGGGTGCGGACGTGTTTATGGGCGTATCCGCTCCGAACGTGGTTACCAAGGACATGGTGCGCAGCATGAACCGCAACGCAATCGTCTTCGCCATGGCGAATCCGACGCCGGAAATCTTCCCGCAGGACGCGCTGGAGGCAGGCGCAAAGGTGGTCGGCACGGGCCGTTCCGACTTTCCAAATCAGATCAATAACGTGCTGGCTTTCCCGGGCATTTTCCGCGGTGCGCTTGACGCGCGTGCCAGCGAGATCAACGATGAGATGAAGATCGCGGCGGCAAAGACGATCGCGGCGCTTGTTAAGCCCGAGGAGCTCTGCCCGGAATTCATCATCCCCAATCCCTTCAATAAGGAGGTCGCCCCGGCTGTTGCCAAGGCTGTCATGGAAGCCGCACGCCGCACCGGTGTGGCGAGGGTCTGAGATGGAACGGATCACAGCGGTTATCTTCGACATGGACGGCCTGATGTTCGACACGGAACAGCTCTATGAACGCACCTGGGGACAGGCTGTGGAAGAGCAGGGCGGCGTATTTACCCGCGAAATACACAGCCGCATGATGGGCCGCAGCAAGGTGGATTCCGCGCAGATTCTGTTGGAGGCATACGGGCCGGATTTCCCCGTTCAAAAGGTCATCGAGCGTCAGACGCCCCTGTTCTTTGAAGCCCTCAAGACAGAACAGATTCCGGCAAAAAAGGGCTTATTCTCCCTGTTGGACGAACTGGATGCGCGCGGTCTGAAAAAGGCCGTGGCTTCCTCTTCCCGTCGCGAAAAGATCGACTTTCTCCTGATGAAACACAAGCTACAGCATCGCTTTGACTGCGTGGTAAGCGGCCAGCAGGTGCACAACAGCAAACCCAACCCGGAAATTTTCCTTTTGGCCGCGGAACAACTCGGTGAACCGCCAGCACATGTGCTGGTGTTGGAGGATTCCAACGCGGGCATCCGCGCGGCGCACAACGGCGGATTCCGCTCCGTCCTGGTGCCGGACCTCTGCGAACTCGAGCCGGACGTGCTGGCGCTCTGCCTGAAAAAGGTGGACAGCCTGGAAGAGGTCGTCGCCGTCATCGACGGGATCAACCGCCCTTAGGGTTTTCTCCACATATATCATCAACCGCCCTGCTTCAAGCGTTTATCCGCTTTGATGCAGGGCGGCTTTCTATATATCCCTCCTTAACAAAGCCTCTGCTTATACAAATTTTCCACAGCGGGCACAGGGAGAAATCCCCATGCTGTAAGATTTTCCGTTTGTAAACTGTTTCATAGACAAAGGGCCCAAACGCAAAGGAGGAATCAAAGTTGGCAACGTACAGCGATCTGCAGCTGTTGTATCTGCTGGCAAACGATCCGCAGGCGGGCATTCCCGCCCTGCTGGATACTTATGGCGCCATGATAAACGGTATTGTCAATCGTATTTTATACCAATCCCCGCAGGACGCGGAGGAATGCATCTCCGACGTGCTGCTTGCCGCTTGGCAAAACGCCCGGCCGCTTCTGGAACGAAAGCGTCCGCTGAAGGGCTGGCTCTGCGTTACGGCCCGCAACAAGGCCATCAATCGCTGGCACAGCATCCGCCGCAAACAGACGGTGGAGCTCAAAGAAGAGCTTGCGTCCGACTGGATGCTGGAGCCGCGCACGAGCGGCGCGGAGGATCTGATCGAGTCGCTGGTAAACGCTTTGCAGCAGCCGGATAAAGAGATTTTCACCCGACGCTATTATCTGTTGGAATCGTCGCGCGAGATCGGCCAGCGTCTGGGCATGGAGGAAAACGCCGTGAACGTGCGGCTCTCCCGCGGACGTGCGAAATTAAAACAGCAGTTCTTGCAGCTTTCAAAGGAGGAATACGCGCATGCGTGAATTATATGACGAAACCCTTTCGGACAGCATCGACCACATGAAGACGCCGGAACGCCCCCTCACCGACGCGCAGAAGGCCCGCATCATCGCCCGCACCTTTCAAAAAGCGGAGGAGTCCGGCCTTTTCTTTCCCCAAGCAGGCGGCGGTCCCGGCCACCCATCCGTCTCCGCCCAGGACAATCCGGGACAGGGGGCAAAGAAAAAGCCGCGCCACATGGCCAAACGGACCGGCGCGCTCCTCGTCGCCGCAGCGGTTCTGTGCGCCGTGTCCGTCACAGCCGTCGCCGCCGGCCCCACGCTCCTGAAGATGATGAACGGGAAGATCGGATTCTTCGATCATGCGCCAGCGCACAGCGAGGTCCAAAATCCCGCCGACACGCTGCACGGCGAGTATCCCGACGTGGCGGTCAGCATGGAGTCCTACAATACCGCCGTCGGGCAGACGGCGGAAAGCAACGGTGTGAGCATTACGCTGGATACAATCTCCATGGACGCCGCGGCGATGAATGTCTTTTTCACCATCACCGGGGATCAGGCTGTCAAAGGCGTATTGGACCCGGACGACTATGCGCCGGAATGGAGCCAGCTCTGGATGTATGCGCCCTACTTTTACGCGCCAACCGTCAACGGTGAGCCGACCGCCGTGGAAAACGGCATGGACTTCTACCGCGTGGACGACAACACACTGAAGCTGTGGAAGCACTACAATCTGACCGCCGCGCCGCAGGGGGAGACGGTCACCGTGGCGCTCAAAGAGACGCGGGCGCTGGACGTCGAGGGAAGCTGGAGCTTTACCGTGCATCTGGACGGCGCCTCGGTGCGCGCTGGCAGCCGCGGGGTGAAAGCGGGTGCCTTTGAGACGGCCGCCGACCCGCTGCGGCTCCAGTATCTCGCGTTCGGCCCGGTGGGCGGCGTCATTGCTGCAGACATCGGCGCTTCCGAACACCGGACGGAGAACGGTGGCTACCAGGTGGAGCATCCCGGATGGGATCCATCCAACCTGTACATCACCGACGATACCGGGAAGGTGCTGTATGAAACAGCCGACAGCGCCAGGGGGACCAGCTCTGTTGGAACGCGTTCCTTCAATCTCTCCGCACCCGCCCCCGGCGCAGCTTCCGTCACGCTTACCCCCGTCCTGTACGACGCCGCAGGGAAATCGGCCATTGAAAAGCGCGCGGTGACGGCGGAAGAAATGAAAAACGGCGCACAGATCGACACCAGCCCACTGGGCGGGTACACGGTGCGCAATTATAAGGTCGAGGGAAGCGCCATCACCTTCCAGCTGGTCCCCTACGGCTGGTGCGGTCCGTATGCCGTCGAACTCATCGCGGAGGACGACGGAATCATCTCCTATGCCAAAAGCAGTGTGTCGGATGCGGCCACCGGCGAAGAGATGGTCGGCTATCACTCCGGGCTTTTGAGCAGCACCGCGGACCCGCAGACCGGGATCATCACGGTGCGCCACGATTATTACGCCGCCACAGAGGACGAGCTGAACCAGATCACAGAATGGCGCTACTATTACAGCGCCGGGTATTCTTTGGATACCGCCCATGCGGTCACGCTGCCGCTGGAATCTTTGCAGGAAAACTGATTTTGAAGAGAACCAGATATGTTCTCATAAAAAGCGCCCTGTCCAAAATGAAATCGCCCCGCTTGTGCTGCAGTATCCTCATACTGTCACAAGCGGGGCGTGATTCATCAAGACAGGGCGTTTTGCCTGCTGAAATTACTTATGCGTCGTGGTAACGCGCCAAAAACGCGCGTGTGCGCTCGTTGGTCGTGCTGTCGAAGAGCTGTTCCGGTTTTCCCTGCTCCACGATCACGCCATTGTCCATGAATACCACATAATCGGCCACATCGCGCGCAAATTTCATTTCATGCGTGACGACCACCATGGTCATATGCTCCGCCGCCAGTTCGCGGATGACCTTGAGGATTTCCCCGGTCAGTTCCGGGTCCAGCGCGGAGGTCGGTTCGTCGAAGAACAGGATCTCCGGTTCCATGGCCAACGCCCGCGCGATAGAGACGCGCTGCTGCTGCCCACCGGAAAGCTGAAACGGGTATGCGTCGGCCTTATCCGCAAGATTCATCTTATCCAGAAGCACACGGGCCGTTTCTTCCGCCGCTTCCTTCTTTTTTCCCAACACGCGGATAGGCGCCTCCGTGATATTGCGCATCACGGAGAAATGCGGAAACAAATTGAAATTTTGGAACACCAAACCAATGCGCAGGCCAATCCGGCTACACGTAGCTTTATCGGAATAGACGGCTTTCCCGTCCGGGCCGTTCTGGACCAACGTATCGCCGCCCAGTGTGATCGTCCCGGAATCCACCGTCTCCAACTGCGTCACACAGCGCAGAAAGGTGCTTTTTCCGGAGCCGGAAGGACCGATGATCGCCAACACCTCGCCCTTGTTTACCGCTACAGAGATGCCCTTGAGCACATCGATTCCGTCAAAACTTTTGCAGATCTGCTCTGCCTTCAAAACTTCCACGGTTTTCCCTCCTAACGGTAGTAGCTGAGACGCTTTTCCGCCACCGTAAAGCAGCGCGTCACAATTCCGTTCATCACAAGATAGAAAATGCCTGCGATCAGGAATGGTGTCATGTCAACCGCAGAAGAAACCCACTTGGACGTGATGTGCAGCAGCTCTACCACGCCGATCACCTGCGCCAGCGAGGTATCCTTTACCAATGTGATGAATTCATTTCCCATCGGCGGGATGATGCGTTTGACCACCTGGGGGAGTACAATGCGGAAGAAGGTCTGCTGCTTTTTAAAGCCCAGCACCTTGGCGGCCTCGTGTTGCCCCTGTGGGATTCCCTCAATGCCGCCGCGAAAAATCTCCGCAAAATAGGCGGCATAATTCAGAGCAAAGGCTACCTGCGCCGAAATTACACGATCGAGCTGAATGCCGAAGAGCGGTTTCATCCCATAAAAAATGAACAGCAACTGCAACATCAGCGGTGTGCCGCGCATAATCAAAATGTAGAACCGGACCGGCAAATTGATCACCGGATTTTTGGACATGCGGCCCAATGCCACCAAAAGCCCCAATGGCAGGGAAAAAAGCAGCGTGGAAAAAAAGATGCGCAGCGACATCAGCGTCCCTTCCAACATCTGGGACAACAACACCTGGTAATTCACGCTGCAACCACCTCCTTTTCAACCTTTCTAAAAAACCTGTTTAGCTGTCAAACGGTTCCCGGCGGCCAAAAGTTCCGCCGTCTGGTAAAACAATTGAAAGCCTTCACAAATGCAAGTGCGCAGCAAGCAACCGCAATGGTCTCTCCCCCTACAGCACAACGGTTAAACTACAAACAAAGTCTTCTTTGTTTATGCTGCTGGAATGGTTGTAACGTCTTTGCCAAACCATTTTTCGGAGATTTCCTTCATGGTGCCGTCCGCGGACATCTCCTTCAGCGCACCCTCCACCTTGGCCTTCAGCAAATCGTCACCTTTACGGAAACCGATGACATAATCCTCTTCCGCAAGAGACGCGTCTTGGCCGTTTTCATCCTGTAGGACGCTGTACGCACCGGGGTTGTTTTGCAGATAGTAGCGTGCAACCACCTCGTCAATCGCAATCGCATCGATGGTTCCGTTCTGAATTTCCATGACCGCCTTGGAATAGTCGTCGATCTGAACGACTTCTTTCAGCGTGTTTTTAAAGTCCGGATTTTCATCCAGTGCGACCTCCGCGGAGGAGTCCGCCTGTACGCCTACGATCTTGCCAGCCAGATCGCCCAGACCCTTGTATGTAGAATCGGATTTCACCAGGATGATTTGATCGTTCTTCATGTACGGAATGCTGAGGTTGAATTCTGCGTCACGTTCCGGCGTCTTGCTGAAGCCGTTCCAGAGGCAGTCCACATTGCCGTTGCTGAGCTCTGCAGTCTTGCTGTCCCAGTCGATCGGCTGCGTCACCAATTCGATGCCCAAACGGTTGCAGGCTTCGCGCGCCACATCAATGTCAAAGCCGACCAAATCGCCAGTCTGCGTGTCGACAAAGCCCATCGGCGGGAACGCGTCGTCCAGGCCGAGCACCAGCTTGCCTGCGCCCTCAACCTTGCTCCAGGACTCGTCCGCCTCCGCGCCGCCCATCTCTGAGGCCATATCCTGGTCGCCGGACTCCTGCGGAAGTGAAACAGGGGTATTGTTATCTCCGCTGTTGTTCTCCACGCCGCCACTGCAACCCACACAACCGATCACCAGGAACGCGGTCAGCAAAATCGCCCATATTTTTTTCATGTTGCTCTCTCCTTCATCTCAATTAAATAAAGTCAGATAAAACCCCTCCGCTGCCGCGCCGGGACATCCCGGGTGTGTGGAGGGGTGATACAATATTATAATACCGGATTAGCGAGATAAAGTAAAGAGGGGTTTCGCTTCTTTGCAGCACTTTTCGAAAAATTCCGTCTTATTTTTTCTGACTCAGGAATTCTTCGTACCGGTCGCAGAGCTCCTGTGTTTCTCCAAATGCAATCTGTTTGCCATTTTCCAGCCAAAGGACCTTATTGCACATGCTGCGCACCTGTTCCAACATATGGGAGACCAGGATGGTCGTTGCGCCGCCGTGGATGATCTCCTTCATTTTTTGCTCGCTCTTTTTGCGGAATGCCCCGTCGCCCACGGAGAGCACCTCATCCAAAATTAAAATATCCGGCTTCACCAGACAGGCGATGGAAAACGCCAGTCGAGACTTCATACCGGAAGAAAGCTGTTTAAACGGCCGGTCCTGAAATTCCTGCAGTCCGGAAAAATCAATGATTTCATCATACTTCTCGTTCATGAACTTCCGGGTATAACCGAGCATGGCGCCGCGCAGATACGTATTCTCGCGCACGGTCAAATTGCCGTCGAAGCCGCTGGCCAACTCCAGCAGCGCCGCGATGGAACCGTCCACCCTCACCCATCCCTTGGTGGGCGTCATAATCCCCGTGACCGCTTTGAGCAGCGTGGACTTTCCCGCACCGTTGCTGCCGATGATCCCCAGCATATCCCCCCGTTCGAGCGTAAAGGATACACCATCCACCGCCCAGAACTCCCTGATCTGGTAGTTGTGTTGAATTTTTCGGATCAGATACTCCTTGATTCCGATGTCTTTAAAATCTCCTAAAATATACCGGATGGAGACGTCATGCGCTTCGATAATCACGGCTTCGCCTCCTTAAACATAGTATAAAAATTTGTAATTATACTTTTTGTATATAAACCCACCGATCAGAAGGACGGTCAGCGCATAAAATGCGCACAAAAGATGGAAACTCAGTTGCGGAATGTCGTTTTCGATCACAATTTTCCGAAAATAACGGATGTACACATAGATCGGATTCAAATAAAACAGATAACGAATGTGTAATGCAAATGCCTCTATGTTATAAAAAATTGCAGAAAAATACATGATGACCTGCGTCACAACGGTGTATAGATATTGCACGTCCCGGAAAATCATAAATAGGGCGGAAAGGATCAGTCCGACGCCGATATTGAACACCACCAAACAGCCAATGGGATACAGCAGCAGCAGGAAATTCCAGCGGAAAGGGATCCCGTCAATTGCCACAAAGACAAAAAACACCAGCAGCGTCAAAGAGAAATTGATGAAGGACGAAACATTTTTCGACAGCAAAAACAAATACTTCGGCACATTGATCTTTGTAAAGATCGCGGAATTGTCCATCAGCGAGGACATGCCCCCCGTGGTCGCATCGGTGAAGTACGAAAAGACGAGCTGCCCGCAAAACAGATAAATGGTATAGTGCGGGGTTGTCCTGCCAAAGAACTGTGTAAACACCAGGCTCATCACCAGTAGCATCAACAGCGGCGACAGGATGCTCCACAGCATCCCAAGAACCGTCCGCTTATATTTTTTTTTGAAATCGCGTTTTACCAGTTCTTCGAAGAGGAATTGATATTTGCGTATTTTTTCCAACATGTTTGATTCACCTGCTCATTTCTTACGGGATTTTAAAATTTCATTCCAAGTATATGAAAAACCATGCTCACAAAAGCAGGAATATACGCCCTTTGCCTTTCCTATCAAAGATGTTTTCCGATCGGCACAGCCACAGTCGACTTGACTTGCCAACGCAGAACACTCTGAGCGCCTGGGATCCATTAAATCCTTCAAAATTTGATATTCATCCTCTAAATAAAAATACCCAGGAACCGTTATATGAGAGAGGATTCCCAGATCCTCTGCAATATTGGTACGGAATCTTTCTACTACTAGGCAATAGCTGTCTGATTGTTTTAATTTCCTCAACGTGTTGATTGCGCTTCCTAACGCAAAATTTACAAAACTTTGTTCAACCTCTTCGAACACGCCTCGTTCCTTCAAAGAATTTTTGAGCGCTTTGCACGCTGTATAAAAATCAAACGGCGAGACCGCCTGTGTACTCTGTAAATTCCCTTCCATATCGACCCGATAGTACATCAACGGCTGGTGAATTGTGGAAATACGTTCCGCAAGCGCTAAGGACAAATTAACAAAATATAAATCGTTCGCACTATGAGTCCCCTGAAAAACCAAATGATTGGTTCTTATAAAATCGGTACGAAATAATTTGTTCCAAGGTGCCGCCGTTGTCAGTTGGAAGATGTCATGCGATACATCATGCCTGGAAAAAGGGCGCTTATTTGGAATGAGCGACCGATTATACAGCCATTTACCACGAAAAGAAATCTTTGTCTGAACTGAATAGCACTTTAAATTAAAAAAAGTGATGTCAGCACAATATTTTTCGCTTTCCCAGTAAGCACGCCTCAACATATCCGGATGAAAAAAATCATCCGCATCTAGAAAAATGAGATATTTTCCTTTTGCAATTTCCATTCCTTTGTTACGGGCCATCCCTGCATACTGATTTTTTTGGTTGATAACCGTCACCCGCGAATCCTGCTCTGCATACTTCTGTAGGATTTTTGGGGAAGTGTCGCTCGATCCATCATCCACACAGATGATTTCAATCTCCCGCATAGATTGGCACAACAAACTGTCTAAACACTCTTTTAAATATTGTTCTGCATTATACACCGGAATGATAACTGAAATTTGAGGTGAACTGATCATGGCTCACCAAAAAAAACACAGTGAAGCGTGTACTTCAACCCATGTTCCCGATAACAGCGAATCGCGCCACGTACTTTCCTAGGAATAAACGTTACAAACCGACCGATTTTATAAGTAGCGGATTTCTTGATGCCTTCTACTTCCCTTTTGTAAAATTGAAGCTCCTGAAAAACATCTTCTCCAACCGCTCTATTTTGAAGCTGATAGGAAGCCTGATTAACGGCGTCTTTGATTAACACATCAAAATAGAGCTTCTGTAGCGGTGTAAAGCCACAGGCATGCGTCTTATCCTCAGGAGACAATTGTACATAAATGCTGCGGGCGGTTTTTAAATATGACTGGATCTGCTGTGATGCAGCTGCCACAACCGTATTTTTCATCGGATGAGTATTTAAAAAGTGCATCATGGAAATTGCACAAACATAATATCCCTGAAAGTTTTTAAATCCGACCTCAGAGGTCATTGTAGACATATCGTGTACCCTTCTGTAGAACAATGTATCTGAAATGTGCGCTACCCGTTGTGCCTGTAAGATACTGATGAACGAAAAGAGATTATCTTCATGAATAATTTCTTTTTCATAAAAAATCCGATTTCGAATCAAAAAATCGCGATTGAAAAATTGCAAACAAGGGG
>DBFXIC010000223.1:0-6349 GCA_048455095.1 Anaeromassilibacillus sp. | reverse complement strand
CTTGTAAAGTCCACCCTTTTTTGTGCAATTCGGGTGAAAAAGAAAAGGCGGGCCCGCCATGGAACGCTCAGCGTTCCATCCAAACGTTTTTTAACGTTTGAGCCGGGCATGATATGTCCGGCGGCGGGCCCGCACCCTTGCATCAGGCCAATCTTGTTTTTCTCCCCTCGTACCGGTCGATCACCGTGATGAGGATCACCGCAACGGCGGCAGTGAGGAGCATCTGCGGAATCATATAGGCCGCGTTATAAGTGAGGGAATACTGCCAGACAGCCCAGCCCTCCGGCGTGTACTCCCTCCAAACGGTCACGCCCGAGATAAAGCTGCACAGCAGGCGAATTAAGCAAACGGCGCAACTTCCCGCCACCACGCTGACCGTGCGGTTTTTGAACGGCTTGCCAAACACAGAGGCCGCGCCGATCACAGTAAAAGCGATGATGTAGTCCATCAGGATCACAACGGCAAACGCGCCGAAAGTCTTGGCCGGCGGCGCGTCAAACCGCAGCAGCATCTGCATCAGGCTGTGTGTAAAGGCCGCGCCAATCCCCCATTTAGGGCCGCGGTGGAACGAGAGCAGCACCAGTGGGACCAGCCCGCAGGTGACCGAACCGCCGAACGGCATCTGCCACAGTTTAAAAAAGTCGAGCACGACGGAAAGCGCAATCATCAGCGCACTTTCCACCAGGATTACCGTGGTACTGTCTTTTTTCATGGAAACCCTCCTGCACGCGAGCCGCCGCATGCCCGCCTGTTCCGGCCGGCGGCGCCGATACTGATTGAATCTTGGGGCAAAAAAACGCCCCGCGGACCTGCCGCGGGGCGTAACCTTCGTTTGTTCCTACGCTGGCATTATCCAGATCAGGTAAGGTTGAAAGACGTCCATCCGCTTTCTCTCAGCCGGGAATACCCAGCACCCCTGTTCAATTGTTTTTATCATATCCCCTTTCCGTGGATCTGTCAAGGGACGCTTTTTCTGTTTTATTCTACCGAGGGGTATGATATAATAGATGCAATACAGGTTTTAGAAAAGATTTCCATAGAATTTGCGGAAACGGTGGAAAGCAACGCCGTCTGCACCGTGGAACAATATGGCCAACAGCGCCACAGGGGGTGTGGGAATGAAGGTCGTGGACCTGCGCAACATCTTTGCCAGCTGCAACGATCAGCTGATCGAAATCAGCGATAATCTGATTTACTATGCCGAAGAAAAAAACGAAGAGGGCCACAACAGCCTGTTCCTCCTGGAATATAACCGCGTCACCAAGCGCGAACGCATCCTGACGAACTATATTCTGGACAGGCCCGCCTTTGTTCAACACTTTTTCAGCTTTCCGGATGTCATTCTGTTGGTCCTTGAGGACGGCGGAAGCAGGGTGGAACTCCTCGTGATCGACAAGCTCACCGGGGAGGAACGCAGCGCCGTGGTCCTCAGCCTGGTCGGCAACTTTTCGGAGTGCGCCGCATTGGACGAGCATCGCGTGATTCTCTTTACAGAGGAGGATGAAGCCCATGCGGAACTCTTCAGCGAATATCGCCGCCTGACGGGGTTCTCCCGTGTTTCTCTACTTTTTGATTTGGAAGAAGAATCCTATTACTACCTGCGCGATCCGCGCATCTGTAACGCGGCGGCGCGGGATCTTGTTACATACGATCTCGACGGGGAGCGGCAGCTCCTGGTGCTGCAACCTCATGGCGACGAGCGGGAAAAGATGAATTGCTATAAAAACATGCGTTGGCTTGGAGACAATGTGAACGACAATGTATGGCTTTGCCCGCTGTTCGATTTCATCGTCTCCGCCAAGTCCGGAGAAAAACGCGTCCCCCTGGAATTGATCCTCAGTGCCGGTACGACGGGCCTTGTGCGCTATGCGGGCATGAATGACGAGGATATCTATTTCCGCGTCAAGCACTTCCCCTCCAACGACCAGCGTCTCTGCGCGGTCAACAAACGCACGGGGAAGCGGCGCATCGTGGCACAATTAAACCTCGGCGCGGACGATCAAGACGCGTATTTCTGCATCGATACAGAGGACGGACGCGCTTATAAGATCGCGGATCGCGGCGATTTTTTTGAGGCTATGGGCGTACTGAATTCCGATCTGCACGCGCGGTACAGCAAAGAATTGGGCGATTTTCTCACCTGTGTGGAAAACCGCTTTATTGTTGCCAAGTACATTCTCTCCGACGAAAGCGATTCCTTCGAGTTCAACTCCATCTACGACTGTATGACTGGGGAACAGCAGAGCTATGAGTGTTCCTGCGCCGTCAAGGGCGGCACGGTGGTTCTCTATTGACTGTGGCTCCTAGATAAACACACAAACCCCGTTTTGCACGACAGCTGCCGTGCAAAACGGGGTTTTTTACTTCAAAGCTGATTTCATTGCGTCCAGTTTCGTAGCTGTATCCCGGAACATAGCGTATCAAAAAAGCACGATAGAAGCCTTGGAAATTTGATTCGGGCCAATGCGCTGATATCAGCGCATCGTTCATTGCGCCCCATCCAGCGGTTGCGTTCCCATATGGGTAGTACCACCAAAAGACAGTCTTATGGCCGGCACGGCCACAGCTTACTGTTTGACCCCATTGGGATCGCTGAAATAAATGTCGTACCAGATCAGGAATACATAGATGGTCCATATCTTGCGGTTGTTGTCGCACTTGCCCCGGTAATGCTCGTCCAGCAACCGGACCAGCGCTTCCGTGTTGAAGAACTGCTTCGCCGTATCGCTCGTAAACGCCGCCTTCACGATATCGTAATACTTCTGTTCCCGCAGCCATACGCGCGTGGGAACCGGAAAGCCGAGCTTCTTTTTCTTCGCTGTGGCGGGCGGCAGATGGCGCATCGCAGCCTTGCGCATCGCATATTTGGTGTTTTCCGCATTGACGCGCAGCCGGCGTGGCAAGCGGGCAGCCACCTTGAACACTTCTTTGTCCAGGAAGGGCACGCGCAGTTCCAGGGAGTTCGCCATGCTCATGCGGTCGGCCTTGAGCAGGATGTCGCCCGCCAGCCACACGTTGATATCGAGATACTGCATCTTCGTTACATCGTCCTTGCCCTGAACGCGCTCGTAGAACGGACGCGTCAATTCCTGTGGACGGGTGCATGGGATGCCATCCTTCAACAGCTTTCGTTTTTCCTCCATCGTGAACATGCTGCAGTTGCCAATAAAGCTCTCTTCGATCGTCTGTGCACCGCGGATCAAAAAGCTCTTGCCACGGAATCGGAACGGCAGCGCCTTGGCGACCGCCGCAAAGGCCTTTCGCAAAAACAGCGGCAATTTTTTATAGCCTGCCAAATCGTCCGGCTCGTGGTAGATATTGTAACCGCCGAAGAGCTCATCCGCCCCCTCGCCGGAAAGGACTACCTTTACGTATTCGCTCGCCATCTTTGAGACAAAGTAAAGCGCGATGCAGGAGGCGTCCGCCAGCGGTTGGTCCATGTGGTATTGCACCTTGCGGATGCTGTCCCAATATTCCTCGGTAGAGATCACCTTATAGTGATGTTCCAAACCGACTTCCTCGCTCAGGCTCTTCGCCCAGTCGATCTCGTTATATTTTTCCCCGTAGTCAAAGCCCACGGTAAATGTCTTTTGCCCTTTAAAATAGGTGGACACATAGCTGGAATCCACGCCGCTGGACAGGAAGCAGCCGACTTCCACATCGCTGATTTTGTGCGCAGCCACGGACTCCTCGAACACTTTCTCGATTTCGTCCACGGCTTCTTCCTCGGTCATATTGTCGTCCGCGTCAAATTTCGGCTCCCAGTAACGCTTGGTCGTCACCTTGCCGTCGCGATACCAGAGGTAATGGGCGGGCATCAAGCAGAACACGTTCTCAAAGAAGGTTTCTGGAGGCGGGGCGTACTCAAAGGAGATGTAATTGTCCAGCGCGCGGCGGTTGAACTTCTTCTCAAACCCCGGGAACTCCAAAATACTCTTGATCTCGGAACCGTAGACAAAAGAGTCCCCCACCTGCGTATAATGGATCGGCTTGATCCCAAAATAATCGCGCGCCACAAAAAGGCTCTTGTCCACCGTATTCCAGATGGCAAAGCCAAACATTCCCCGCAGGCGGTTCAAAAGGCCCTCTTTCCACTCCTCAAATCCGTGTACCAGCACCTCGGAATCCGTATTGGTATAGAATTGGTGGCCCTTTTCGATCAGTTCCTTCCGCAGGTCCTGATAATTGTAAATCTCGCCGTTGAAAGTCAGAGCCAGTGTCCGGTCCTCGTTGTAGATAGGTTGGTCGCCCGTGTTGCCGACATCGATGATGGACAGGCGCCGGAATCCCATTGTGACGCCGTCCCCGGCATACACGCCGGAGCTGTCCGGACCGCGATGTGTGATGACGTCCGTCATTCGCTTGATTACTTCATCACGGTCGAGCACTTCGCCCGTGAAACCACAGATTCCACACATATTGACACCTCACTCATTCAAAAAGCGCCGCGCAGGCGGCGCATGGATTCAATCCTCTTCCCTGTATGTGTCCAAAAGCTCCTGGGCCAACGCCGCGTCCACGGCGGCAAAACCCTTCTGCTGCGGGCCAAGCTCCCGTACAATTTCCACCGAACGGCGGTACGCGTCCAAGCGGGTGGTCTTGAGCACCGGTTCTGGCTTTCCCGGAAAAAAGAACACAAAACCGATGCGGTTCTTTTCCTCATCCGCAAAGGAGAAATAACCCTCCTGCGGTTTTTGGCCGTCTTTTTGGCTTACTACGGACGCAAGCGCCAATTTCACCAGTTCTGCCGCACGATCGTCCAGTCCGGCTTCAAAAATCAAGATTTTTTCTTTTAGCGCCGCCAGCGAAGCGACTACACGCTTCTGCACATAGCCGATCTGCGGGAACGCGCTGTCCACGTCTATACCGTCCAATTCCGCGCTTTCACCGTTTGGAATCAAATAGACCATAAATTTGCGCCCTTTATCGTGGTACAGGCAGGGGTATGCCATCTGCGCAACGTAGCCGCAGGCAGGGCACGTCCAATTAAATAAGGTTTCGCGGAGCACCTGCTCGCGCAGGTTCGGATTCACCTCGGCGTTGATGCCCGGCCACATCCGCGTTTCCACTGCCTCGCCACAGCGCGGACAGCCTACCGGTTTGCTGATTTCGGTCGACATGTATCGTTCACTTCCTAGTCTATCAAATCATCAGGGGCCCTATCCGGCCTTTCCTGAAAGAATTTATTTATAAATTCATATACATACCGGTAACGGTAACCTTGCAACTCCATCGGTTGCACCGTGTAGGAATTCTTGCAAGGCTGCTATTTCAATGTTCTCCCAGCCGTCGGAAATCTCTGATTTCCGCTTACGGCATGAGGTCATTATAACATGCACACAAGCCAAAGCAACAAAACAGCTTCATCGGCTGCACCATTTAAAAGCCTGCGCAAAGTTCCCTGTTTCAATGTTCTCTCAACCGTCGGAAATCTCCGATTTCCGCTTACGGCGTGAGGTCATTATAACATGCGCACAAGCCAAAACAACACAACAGCTTCACCGGCTGCACCATTTAAAAGCCTGCGCAAAGTTCCCTGTTTCAATGTTCTCTCAACCGTCGGAAATCTCCGATTTCCGTTTACGGCGTGAGGTCATTATAACATGCGCACAAGCCAAAACAACACAACAGCTTCACCGGCTGCACCATTTAAAAGCCTGCGCAAAGTTCCCTGTTTCAATGTTCTCCCAGCCGTCGGAAATCTCTGATTTCCGCTTACGGCGTGAGGTCATTATAACACAATCGGCGGCGTGGTACAATGTTTCAGTTATCAAAAGGAAAATTCCATCTGAGTGGTTATTTTACATTTCAAAGCATGCAAAAGGGCAAAAGAAACTTATCTCAATGGGGAGAAATCCGTATAAATTCCAGCCGGATTCCAAAACTTTTCATTAGACCCCCACTATTTTATCCGCTTTACAAGGCATTGGCAAGGTTCAAAACGGGTTCTCATGTGCTACAAATTTTTAACTGTTCTTTTTGGTTGTTTTGCGGTATAATAAAGATGATTTTAAAAACGCGTCTTGGGCAATTTCTGAACCAATCTTGCGGAAGATCTGGCACGACCCTCAACAGAACGGATTTCAGAGGTCCTTTTATTCAAATTTTTGCAAAAGAACGGGATTGATGCGCGGCAGCGCACTGGGGAAACCGTTCATGAAGAGGGACTTTTTTACTTTGGATAAACTTCTTTTGCCAGTCGTCCGATTTGATCAGCAGCCGCCTTGCGCGTATCAAGAGGCAGGATGCCCCCAAATTTAGCCGCGCCAGCGGGACCGGAGGGAAAACTATGGGTATTTTCAGCGTTATCGGCAACGAAGTCACAAAAGCGGTCGACTATGTCGTAGAT
>DBFXIC010000222.1:0-11286 GCA_048455095.1 Anaeromassilibacillus sp. | reverse complement strand
CCAGAGCACTGCTGGATATGCGCTCAACGGAGCAGAAGCGTGCTATGGAAGGCATTGCCCGAGTAAGCGGCTGGACGGTCGAGGAGCTCATTGCAAAGCCGAAGGATTGGGATGTCGCCGAGGTATTGGTTCCTTATCCTGATGGGCTGGAACCGCTTGACCAAGCCGGAATGTTGCTTGATTTATCCCAAAGCGATTATCTTGCTTCTCGCGAATCCTTTGACCATGTATCGGATTGGTGGACGGAGGGACCAAATGGTATTTACAGCGCGGACAAGCGATTCATTGGGGCTCCCTTCGTTCCTTTTACGCTGTTTGACATGGAGGACCACGTGCTGATACTCATCGTCAACGCCAAGAGCGACTATGCGGACGCTGCGCTCCGTTATGCGGAGTACTGTATCAAAGGGATGGATGACGTGGTGTTTTCTGATATAGCTGCATGGGATAGCCTCGCTCTGGAATATTCAACGGAGCTTTGGCAGTAAGATCTACCGATCTACCAATGAGATCATCAGCGCTTTATTAACCGGCGAGTTTCCCTGTGATATGTTGCGTATAATTTGCCAGAATAGACAGCACAGGCTGTTTATCTTGGCAAATTATGCATTTGTCTCTATAACAAGAATACGGGAGTGTGAATAAAGTGTTTAAGAAACTGGTCAGTTTGCTCATTGGAATATGCCTGCTGCTGGGAACAACCGCCATGGCGGCGAAAGAGGAACAACCTATCCCTGAACGATTTGCATCTGTAATGGAAGTGTGCAACGCAACTACCGCTGAAGAAATGCATCAGCATTTGATCGACTATATCAACGCAACATGGGCCGACTACTATACAACATCAAATTTGCCGTTTCCCGTCCGTTTTGGCGGAACGACAGAAGACCTGATCGCTGACAAGCGAAATTGGGCAATGGCGGTCGTGTCCACGAAGGATGTGGATATACAGAAGCTGCTGGATAGCAACATGATCAAGCATTGGAGCTTTTCGTCGTCAGACCCTTCCGTTCTGTCCTTATGGTTGATCCCACCCGCCCTGAGACCGTATCGGCCCAAGGATCTGACGCAATCGTATGACATTTTCTATTTTGATTACGATGCTCAGACTGACGATGCGACCGTTCTGATTTTTAATGAAAACTACCCCATAACAGAAACTTTATTTGCCAGAGCACTGCTGGATATGCGCTCAACGGAGCAGAAGCGTGCTATGGAAGGCATTGCCCGAGTAAGCGGCTGGACGGTCGAGGAGCTCATTGCAAAGCCGAAGGATTGGGATGTCGCCGAGGTATTGGTCCCTTATCCTGATGGTTTGGAACCGCTTGACCAAGCAGGAATGTTGCTTGATTTATCCCAAAGCGATTACTTTGCTTCTCGCGAATCTTTTGAACATATATCGGATTGGTGGACGGAGGGACCGAATGGTATTTATAGCGCGGACAAGCGATTCATTGGGGCTCCCTTCTTTCCTTTTACGCTGTTTGACAAGGATGACCATGCGCTGATACTCATCGTCAACGCCAAGAGCGACTATGCGGACGCTGCGCTCCGTTATGCGGAATTCTGTATCAAAGGGATGGATGATGTGGTGTTCTCTGATATAGCTGCATGGGATAGCCTCGCTCTGGAATATTCAACGGCGCTTTGGCAGTAAAGCGTTCAGGTCCTCATCATCCATTTCGACCTTTCTATTGCACATGCCAATCATAGACATGTTCGGTGATAGCGCCATACGAAAATAACAAAGGAGGGATCAGCCATGAGAAGAATATGTGTTATGGCAGCAATTTGCCTGACGATCCTCTTTCGATCATCTGCGATAGGCGAAACGGAATTGTTTTTTGAAGGAAGTGATAAAAACAGCGCCGCCTACCAAAAGTTTGTAAAATCCCATCCTGAGTGCATTGTAAATACGGAAACAAATATCTACCGATCTACCAATGAGATCATCAGCGCTTTGCTAACGGGTGAGTTTCCGTATGATACCTTCGTTATGACAACCACCAGCTTCGATATAAAGAAGCTCATGGATAAGGGGTATTGTGCTGCTTTGTCGGAAAGTCCTGTGATACAAAAAGAATTGGAGCAGATGTATGAACCTATCCAGCAGCAGTTAATATATGAAGGAAAACTTTATGGCGCTCCATTTTATTGTTATATTGGGTACTATGCATATCGTCCAGACGCATGGGCGGCGGCCGGCCTTACGCAAGAGGATGTGCCAACTTCTTTTACAGAGTTGCTGGATTTTCTTGAAGCATGGGTGGAGCGCATTATAGATGAGCCTGAGGACGACATCAGCGTTTGCAACGCCTTCGCCAGCGAAGCGTATGGCGAAGATAGTTACATAAGCTATCTTGTTGATCGCCTTATTCAGAATTATATTATGGATTATAATTTTGCGAATAAGCCTTTGCGTTTCGAAACTCCACTTTTTAGAAGTCTACTGGAACGCTGCCAGAAAATTGGGACAGATTTATACTTATACGAACCAAGGGCCAAAGGTGATCTTGCGCTCTTTGAGGACTTGCACGGCATGCGAGATCTGGCGTATCTCGTCCCTTTGCGTATGACAAATGAGCAACCTGTTCTGATCAAAGCATCGCTATATACAGGGTTTCTCAATGCGCGCAGTCAGCATCAAGAGCTTGCAACAGAATACTTGGAAGCTGTCGTTACCAGCATTGCCCCGGAAATGGGCGCATATTTGTATCGAGATGCAGAACCTGTGGAAAATCCTGATTTTAGACGGGCCATGGATAAGCTTCAGGCTGAAATTGACGAGGCTGAAGAAAAACTTGCTACCAGCAAGGAAATGGAACCGGTTGAGCGCAACACATTACAGGATCAAGTGGATATGATGAAGCGCGAGTGGGAGCAGATGTCCATGTCAGAAGAACGATATCTTATCTCAGAAAACGATCTGAGGCTGTACCGCAATTATGGTGACAACCTATATTTCCAAGCGCCAAGCATCTTTGACCCGTCCACAGAGGATGGCCAAAATATGAAACAGCTGCGGGATAGATTCTGTACAGGCAATCTATCGGCAGATCAATTCATCAGTCGTCTTGATGAACTGGCCTGGATTCTTGAACAGGAAGGCCAGCAATAGCAGGCATCTTTTCGGCATGTTGAGTACAAGTTGGGATGATTGTAAATACGATTGGAAAAAGGGGCGAGAGTCGCATGAAGGATAACAACATCAGGAAAGTGGCACTGATAGCGATACTTTTGCTTTGCTTGCCATTGGCAGCATTTGCTGCCCCAAATACGAATGCTGATGATGACAGTTATCTTGCCCAGTACATGACGCGATATGATTATGTTCTTCCTCAAACGATTATAGAGCAGATCCAAGTAAACTTTACGCCACAGGAAGCAGACTGCGACCTTATACGAGTAAGGTTTGATGAAATTCTTTATGATGGGCAATGGATGTATACATCGGCTTCTGTGTGGCCACAAAACCCTGATGAGGTTATCGTCATGCCGGGCGATGTTCAGAAAAACGATCTGGTTACCGGCCCATATGATGAAAAGCTGCAAAACGATATGCGTTCGTTCGAGTCCGTTGCAAAAGAAGATGGCAAACAACTTTTGTGTGTATATGCCTATATGAAAGAGTTTGACGACATAGGTGAATACTTTTTGGATCATTTTCAAAAGGCTAATGGCGAGTCTGTTCTTATGAGTGGCGCACGTATGGCTGGTGGGTGCAAGGCGATCAAGGCAACGTGGTCGATCAAAGTATACGACGTGGATTTGGAAACTGGTAAATACAGCCTTCTAGGCGAATACCTCTTTCCAATGAAAATTCTGCCCCTGCAACCATATGCAGAGCGGACATATCGTGTAGTCAGCGGGGAGAAAGACCTGTTTGAGAGCGTTGTGTTGGCTTATACGCCGCTCAATACTTATGTTTTTCCCCAGTGGAAAGAAAAACAGGATAGACCGCGTTTTTCGATTGCTCTGGTTGATGCAAATGACACGCCATTTTCTCAAGGGGTGCCGTTGGCAGCAGACACATATGTATTAGATACCCTTCCTAACGAGATTTTCCTGATCGTCTCGGATTATCATACCGGTGAAATGTTGAGCCGAGTCGCACTGGTCGCAGATTCATGCTCATTACCAACCGGGCGGCTCGACGATGAGTAGGAAGCAATTTATTCAGCCCGTGGAGCCATACGAGGAATGGAGCCATCGTGTGCTCCGTACCAAAGGTGAGGTGCCTTTGAAACGGTGAAGCTGGAAAAAACGCTGTTGGCTACTTGGCTTCTGGCAGACCAGAGCGCTAGGACAGAACATTTT
This sequence comes from Anaeromassilibacillus sp., assembly GCA_048455095.1. Taxonomy (GTDB): domain Bacteria; phylum Bacillota; class Clostridia; order Oscillospirales; family Acutalibacteraceae; genus Anaeromassilibacillus. Next base: position 6,969 of record DBFXIC010000222.1, on the reverse strand, counting down.
GCTGAGCTGGTCGATAAAAATGGTCGGATCCTGGAGCAACACGGCTCTGTTTCTACGGGCATCTATGCAATGAAAGATTTGCCAGATCGAAATTTGGCTGGCTGTTTCCTGACCGGGCGCAGAACAAACGAGAAGGGTCGAGAAGCCGTCTATGTGCAAGATGAAGTGGTTTCCCAAAGACGAGAATAGCAATGCTGAAGAGGAACATCTGGAAACGCCCTGTCCCTTGCTTTGGTATCGGTATATCATCACACAGATCAAATTACTGTTCCAGCCGCCTATCCAAACACCGCCCTATATAAGCGACCTGCTCAAACGATCGATCGCGCCGTGGAACGTGAGCAAATGCAAAATGATTGGAAAGAGATATGGGCAAAAAACAAGCGGCATGACAAGATCCAGTAGTTGATGGCGGATATGGGGGCCAATGAATGGAGCAGGATGCACTCGTTCAAATCATACAAATGAATTACAAACTGCTCATAGTTCAGGCGTACAGGATCCTGCGTCACAGTCAGGATGCTGAAGATGCCGTGCAAAACGCTTGCCTGAAAGCGTGGCGGCGTAGCAGTATGCTCCGAAATAGCGACTGTGCGGTTGCGTGGCTTCGCCAAATTGTTTGTTTTGAGTGCATTGACCTGCTTCGGTCCCGAAAGCGCCAAAGTGCTTTTGTCCATCAGATGGATAGACTTCCCGATGAAAACAGCAAACAAACGGACAGCCTATTCATGATCGCACTCAACGATGCTTTCCTGTCTGGCTCCAGTCAGCACAGAGAGCTCCTCTACAATAAGTATGTAATGGGATATACCATTTCTCAGCTGTCTCAAGTGATGGGCGTTTCCGAGGGTACGGTGAAAAGCCGATTGTCTCGCGCAAAAAGGCATCTTATAGATGCGATGAGCAAGCTATGGTCATAGGCCTCCTTTATAGGGGAGATATAAAGGGGAAGATATGCCTCTTTGATATCGCACAAAGGAGGAAAGCGGCGACACAAATGTTGATTAAGCTCGTGGTTTGTCATGATAAATAGGATCAACGTCCGCTGAGAGCGGATGGCTGGCGCATCCATTGGGGATATTCGTTCGCGGCGAATCAGCGGGTCTGTCTACGCTATTGTTTGGGGCTTTGGACACGTTGCCGTTCTCCTCCTCTCTCCTCCCATTCGTCTGAAAAAAGAATGGGAGGATTCTTTATGGCAACCATTAATTTGCGCGACTATTATCCTTTTTATCACGATGATGCATGGATAGAGATATCAGATGAGCTTGCCAGGGAAATGAAGGCCTGGGAACGGGATGAGAACAATTACAAACGCAAGTGCCGGTATCATGGTCATTACTCGCTAGACCGTGAAGATGCTTTGGAACAAAAGATCGCCTACCAAAGCTATTCGCCTGACGCGCTATATGATGCATGCCTTCAATACCACCTGTGCCACCTCGTGCTGCCCTGTTTGTCGGATAAACAGGCTAAACGCATTTACGCTCACTACTTTCTTGGGTTGAGTAAAACGGAAATTGCCCAAGCGGAGGGTGTTGGAAAAGCCGCTGTGTGTGAAAGCATTGACCGAGGATTGCAGGAACTAAGGAAAATGATCAGGGAATTTTTCTGACGGCCCATACATACCCGCAGACAAATCTCCTGATAGATGAGGGGAGTTCCAATGCCTCCTTTTACGCACCTTGACAATCGAATACGCGGTGTTACAGGTACGATCCCCCGCGCGGTAGAGCGGCGAACGGGGCGGCGCGACGATGGCACAGGCCGGAGCGATCCACGCATCCCGTTGACCCTGCCGTGGCAGGCAGGTGCGCGACGATGCCGCGCGGGGATAATGAGACTTCTACTACGGCCTCCCACTGACTTGAGGGGGAGTCCCTGCGGTATGCGCCCGTCCGGGGGACGGCGGTACAGGCGGGGCTATGTTGCGGATGGAGCCGTCCGCAGCCTGTGACATCCCCAGGGCCAGCGGGAAGCCTGCCGGGGCGCAGGGCAAATACGGCGAATTCCCGCCTACGATTCATTTGTCATGATTCTGTTTTTGAGAAAAGGGGGATGGTTATGGCCCGAATGCCAGACGGCCGTACCCTTATGGCGCGCGGGCAGAGCGCACATCCCATACACAGAAGCAGCCAACGCCGTGAGCCGTCGAAGACGATGCGCCGGCTCATCCAGAGGAGAAGCGGGTACGCCGCAGAGCGGCGGACGCCAATGTGGGCCTGTCAGATCCCCTTGGGTACTGTCTTTTGAGTTTGCCATCAACAAGCAAATATCCTCTCTAGCGCGCATATCCTTGACCATCATGCCGCGAAGGAGGCCCTATGAAAGAGAAAGAGCTGATCGTGACCTGTGAGTATAACAAGGAACCGCAGGATATCAAAAAAATCATACAGCAATCGTTTTTGATTTACATACAGCGGGAGCTGAAAGACAATGCCCATAACCTTGCGCTGAAATCGGCCTGTCATGTATGATGAGTATGTTGAATGGCCGCTTGTTTTCGGAGGGATACGATGTATTTGAAAATAAGCGAACCCATGGCATATCATGTGGCGCTCTATATCAGACTGTCAAAGGAGGATGAGAGCGAGGGGCCGTCGCAGAGCGTTACCAACCAGCAATCCCTGCTGAACCGTTTTGTCCGCGAGCAGCGCCTGTCCGTTTACGATACCTATATCGATGATGGCTGGAGTGGAACCACCTTCGAGCGTCCTGCGTTTCAACGGATGATTCAGGACATCGAGGCGAAAAAGGTCAACATGGTAATCACGAAAGACCTTTCCCGTCTGGGACGCGATTACATTATGACGGGGCACTACATGGAGCGGTTCTTCCCCGAAAACCGCGTGCGCTACATTTCCCTGCTGGATGGCATAGATACTGGCGTTGATTCCACCGCCAACGATATCACCCCGTTCCGCGCCATCATGAACGACATGTACGCCAAGGATATCTCCAAAAAGATCAAAAGCGTAAAGCATGATAAGCAGCGCAAGGGACAGTTCATCGGCGGAAAGCCCGTGTTCGGCTATCGGATGCACCCCACGGAGAAAAACCGCATCGTCGTGGATGAAAAAGCAGCGCCCATTGTGCAAAGGATTTTCGCCATGGCGTTGGAGGGCGTCAGTTGTCGGCAAATCGCCGTCCAATTGAACGAGGCAAATATACCGCCGCCCTCCGTCTACGCGGGACTGAAGCAGGCGCGGCAGGGCGTTTACGCGGGGTTGTGGTCCAGCGAACGTATTTCCAATATGCTGCAAAACGAGACCTACATCGGAAATATGGTTCAGGGACGGAGCGCAAAAATCAGCTACAAGAGCAAGAAGTGTCAGCATCGGGAGCGCAGGGACTGGATCGTTGTAGAAAACACGCATGAGCCCCTGGTCTCCCGCGAAACCTTCGATAAGGTACAGATGCTGGTGGCCAGCCGGAAGAACACCCGCTGCCGCACCTACGATTTTCTGCTAAAGGGGTTGATCTTCTGCCACGAATGCGGCTATCCCCTGGCCGTGCTGAATCGCAGGAACGCCAAGGGTGAGGAAAGCCTGTACTTTGTATGCCGGACGTATCAGCGGTTTACCAAAGCGGGGGTATGCACCTGCCACGCCATCAAGGAAAAGCTGGTGACGGACGCGGTGCTGAGCAAGCTTCGGGAGGCATGCCAATCGTATCTCAATGCGGAGGAGTTGCTGCCCCTTGCCCAAAGATCGTTGGAGGAGGCAAACATGGAGGCGCGGCAAGAGAGCGATGCTCTGGCTGTGGAAAACAAGATTCGCATCCTGACCAACCATTTGGACAAGGCGTACATGGATAAGCTCAGCGGCCTTCTGGCGGAGGCGGATTTTGAACGGATCTATGCGCGGCTGAAGGAGGAACGCGCCGTGCTGGAAAAGCAACTGACGGCCATGAAGCAGCCCGATTTCTCGCCCGTCAAGCGGCAGCAGCTCGCCAAGGTACTGGTGCGGCGATTTGTGGACAGCGCCTTTGCCAGCAGGGAGCTTCTGTGCAGCCTGATCGAGCGCATCGAGCTGACAGAGGACAAACGGCTGATTATCCGCTATCGGTTCAGCGCCTTGGGGGAAAGCGCCTGAAACTAAGATTTCAAAAGTATTTCAAGCATTTTGACCACGGAGAGATCGCTTACAATACCCGCGCTGCGATACATAGGAGCGCGAAATCCCCAGCATGCCGGCGATCTCATGCTGGGGATGCATGACGCCGTCCGTGAGGCCATAGCGCAGGGTGATCACCGTGCGCTCCCGTTCGGGCAGCCGCGGCAGGGCTTTGCGCACGCGGTCCAGAGTCACGCGGCGGCGGACCTCATCCTCGACCATATCCGGGGGCGTTCCCAATAGGTCGGCAAAGGAAACGGCGTTGCCGTCGCGATCGGTGCCCAGCGGTTCATCCAGACTGATGTCGGCCTGCTGCTTGCGGCTTTGACGCAGACTCATGAGAATTTCGTTCTCGATGCACCGCGCCGCGTAGGTCGAAAGCGAGGTGCCCGTGCGCATATCATAGCTGCGCACGGCTTTGATCAGGCCCACGGAGCCGATGGAGATCAGGTCGTCAAACGTGCAGCCGGGCACCTTGTACTTGCGCGCGATGTGCACGATCAACCGCATGTTGTGCTCCACCAGCATCTGTCGGGCCGTCTCGTCGCCCTCGCGCATCCTTAGAAGCGCCGAGCGCTCTTCCTCCGGGCTCAGCGGCTTGAGAAAGCTCTGCCTTCCGGACAGATATCCCAGCAGAAACAGACAATCCTTGATGATCCAGAACAGAAACGCTGATATCAATGTACATCCCCTCCTGGGGGAGCGTATGCGTGGAGAGGCGGAGCACATGCGCAGAACGCGCGGATTCGGCTTGATCCCAAACCCCGCTTATGCAGTGCTCTTCGCCAAGACACGTTTTTTCGCCGCATGGACGCGCCTGGGAAAAGCCATGGAAGATACTTTGGCTGTTCTGGCTTTTTAGATTTTCCCTATGTCCGCGGATTGGAATTTCGGTCGCGGAGGAGTGAAGCATGAAAGTTTTCCAGGGAGGGCCGGACGAGGGTTCCTCAGCTTTGATTGCTCTCCAGGAGACGCTGAAATACGTTGATCAGATTCAGCGCCGAGTGCGAAAGCCGGTTCTGGCTGGCATAAACGGCGGAATACGTGCGTGTGGAATCGATGCCGCAGATGCGGTAAAAGCGGGGCTCATGCAAATGCCGGTGCATCAGCACCTTGGGCAGAAAGCCCACGCCGATGCCATGCGCGACCAGCATGCATACTGTATCCCAGCTGGTTGACTCATAAATGACATTGGGCGTAATGGAAAAATGGCGGAACCTGACGGGGCGGAAAAAATATATCGGGGCTTATAACTATCAAAAGCTGTTCGGCAGCGCCGAGGTGTATGAAACCATCTGGCGGACGGTGCAGTATGCGCTGATCGTTCTGCCTTTTACGCTGATACTGGGATTCATCCTTGCGCTGATGCTCAAGCGCGCCTCCCGGCTCAACGTGCTGTTTCGCACGATGCTCTTTACGCCGCGCGTATCGAGCATGGTGGCCATCTCGGTGGTGTGGATGTTCATCCTCAATCCCCAGTACGGCCTGCTCAACAGCGCGCTGGGGCTGCTGGGAATTGCGCCGGTGCGCTGGATCAACGAACCCGCCACCGCCCTGCCGTCGCTGGCCGCCATCACGATATGGCGCATGCTGGGATACAGCACCGTGGTCTATCTGGGAGGCATCCAGAACATCTCCGAGGACGTGCTGGAGGCAGCCACCATCGACGGGGCCAACGGCATCCAGGCGGTATGGCACATCACGGTGCCTTTGGTATCTCCCACGACGTTCATGCTGCTGATCCTCAATTCCATTGAGGTGCTCAAGATGTTCACCACCATCAACGTCATGACCGACGGCGGTCCGGCCAAGGCGACGCAGAACCTGGTGGTCATGCTCTACGAGTATGCCTTCCGGCGTTATCAGATTGGTTATGCCAGCACGATTGCGGTGGTGCTGTTTGTGCTGATTCTTGCAATCAATCTGGTACAGATGGCTCTGGAGCGTTTTGTCAACTACGATGCTTGAGGAGGGGGAGAAAAATGAAGCATACTGCGCGCTACAAAACGTGGGAAGCATTCCGGATTTTTGTGCTGGCAGTGATATCGCTGATCGTGGTGTTCCCCTTTTTCTGGATGATTATCTGCTCATTCAAATCCTCCTCGGAAGTGTTGAGCAAGAATTCCTTCTGGCCTTCCGTGTGGCATGTGGAAAACTATGCGCTGGCATGGGGCCGCGCCCGCTTTGACATCTACTTCCGAAACAGCACGCTCATGGCGCTGGCCAGCGTGGCGGGCCAGCTGATCACCAGCTCCATGGCCGCCTACGCCTTTGCCAAGCTGAAGTTCAAACTCAGCAAGCCGCTGTTCATGGTGTTCCTCTGCTCGATGATGATTCCCCTGGAAGCCACCATCGTCTCCAACTATCTGACACTTTCAGCCATGGGCCTGATGGACACGTTCTTTGCCGTTATCTCCACGTCCATCGTCAGCGTGTTTGGCGTGTTCCTGCTGCGGCAATTCTACATGACCATTCCCGACGCCCTGCTGGAGGCCGCCCGCATCGACGGCGCCAGCGAGGTGCAGTCCTTCGTGCACATCATCCTGCCGCTGGGCAAAAGCGCCATGGCCACCATTGCGATCATCGGCTTCATCGGCAGCTGGAACAGCTACCTGTGGCCGCTCATCATCACCAACAGCATGGAGCTGCGCACCGTGCAGACGGGCCTGCGCGCCATGATGACGCTGGATGTGGGCGTTGAATGGCAGCAGCTCATGGCGATGTCCACCCTGATCACCGTGCCCACGATCATCCTGTTTGTGGCGTTGCAGAAGTACTTCGTGCAGGGAATCACAAAGGTGGGCATCAAGTAGGGAATCTTTAGCGCCATGCGCTTGAGAAAAATTGATTTATG
>DBFXIC010000221.1:0-23627 GCA_048455095.1 Anaeromassilibacillus sp. | reverse complement strand
TTCTTTTGTACAGAGTAGATAAATATAAAAAGGCGATAGGGCATAGACGGTTTTCCGCCTATAGCCGTATCGCCTTTTATTTTGAAAATACCGATTTGCCGTACCGTCGGAGATTGCCCGGGAAAATGGAACGCTTACGCGGCCCATACCGCCGGTTTTATCCGGTCGGTTTTATAAGCCCTTGCTTCCACCCGAAATCCCGGCAGAACCTTTTAAAAGAACATGTGCGCTTACGAGATGGATATGACGCAGTGCCTTTGAGGGGCGCCGTTGGGGAATGCGGTGTACACACCCGTGCTTTCACCCGGCGTTCCAATCGCATAGACCCTGTAATAATAGTCGTTTCCGGCCCGCGCTACAAATTGTGTCTTCAGCACGCAGCCATTGCCCACGGTGAAGAGCGGGGCTGTGTCGCCGTTGACCACCGTCATTTTGAAGCAATAGGAGGCGCCTTTCTTCAGGGAAAGGTTCCCCGTGGTGTCGCTACGCACATAAGTCCCAGTGGAAATATTTTGAGCCGCTGTAATCACCGGGGAGACCGAGGCGGAGACAATTCCTGCCGCGCCATAGGAGTTGTTCCTGCCGTAAGGGACTTTGTCTGCTTTTTTAGCGGGCTGATCCGGCGTGGAAAGGGAGTTTTCCAGGAGGGCTCTGGCCATTGCGCCGCGCTCACATGCCTGTGCGATCTCCTCTTCCGTGGCATTTTCATTGTGATAAACCGCCAGCATCAGATTGATCTGGCCCCGGAACGCCGCGTAGCTCGCGGCCGTGTAGCCCTGCGGCCCGATGGCCTGAAGCTCCTGCAACAGGGCTTCTAAAGCTTTTTTGCTGGGAATCCTGCGCAGCGCCGCCATGGCGTCGGAGAGTTCGTTGGCTGCCTGATCGATGGCCGCCTGATCCGCGTCGCCGCCCAGACTTTGTGCTGCATCCAGCGCCGCGAGGAAGGCTTCCTGTCCGTCCGGAAGGTATTCCTCGGCAAGGAGCGCTTTGATCGCGGTGGCCTTTTCAATCAGCTGGTTTAAGGTTTCCAGGTTCGCCTTGTATTGCAGCGCTTCCATGGCGTTCTTTAAGTTCTCTACCGCATCCTGAATATCCGGTTCCAGTGCGTTTCCATCCAGATAAACCGTCTGTGCGCTGTCCAGCGCTGTGCCGAACGCTTCCCAGGTGGCGGCGGTGTAGTCCGCCCCGTCCAGAAGCGCGGCCAATTCCAAAAGGTCTTTTAAGGGGGCTTTGTCCCCCTTTGCAAAGCGCAGAAGATGGATGCTGTCCAAAAGCGCCGACCATGCGCTGTCAATTTCCTCCTGTGTGGCGGTGAGATCCGCCTCTACAGAAACGGCGTTTTTCAGGGCCGTGTCAAACTGCTCCTGTACTGCCGGAACCGCCGCGTTGTATTCCTCGCCGCCCTTGAGCGTCTCTGCGATTTTAACGGTTGCACGCAGAACCTGCTTGCTTACTACAGTGAAGGAGAAGGAAAGCGCCATATCTGCATTCGGCATCTCCGCCGTATAAGTGAATGAATCGGATGCCTTCAGCGCCTCCGGCTGCCCGTTCAACGTGACTGCGGCAAATTCGCGGCCTTCCGCCGTGGGCATGAAGCACAGGGCGAACGTTGTGCCGGAGAGCACCTTCGCGCTGTACCGGCCGGTCAGGTTTGCAAATCCAATGTCCGTGTCCTCAATGGAGAGCTGGGCATTCTTCGCGGGGAAGGACACGTCCAGCGTGTATTCCTTCTGATCCGGTTCTGTTTTTTGCAGCGCGCCGAGGTCCGCCAGAAGAAGGGCGGTAGCCGCGGTGAACGCGTCCGCGTCCGGCTTTTGGGCGGTGAACAGGGCGTAGGAGGAACGGAAATCCGCTGCCAACGCTTTGATTCCTGCGGTCTCATACTGCGCTGCCGTATCGCTTTCGACCAGGCGCAGAACCGCCGCCAGAGACTGTGCGAATGCGTAGCGGACTGCGTCGGAAGGGGCTTCATAGGGGACAAGCGCCGCAATGGCGTTTTTCAGCGCTTCGGCCGTCGCGTCGATCTGCTCCTGCGTCGGGGATTCCTGGTCGCGCACAGCTTCCGCGTTTTTCAGAGCTTTTTGCATCTCTTCCCAAGTGTCAGCCGTATACGCGTCCTGTGCAAGGCTCTTCGCCTCTGCGATTTGTTTCAGCAGCGCTTGCTTGTTTGCGTCTTCCTTCTGGATAAACTCTTCAAATCCGGGCTTGAGATATGAGAAATAGTCAAAGCCGAATTTGCCAATTGGTTCCAGGCGCAAGATGTGTTCGCCTTCCGTCAGGACCGGGGAGACCCATACCTGCTGATAGCCTTGCTTAGTTATGTCCGGCTCCGTGGTGGAAACGGTTTTGATGAGATTGCCGTCCAGATAGACTTTTGCGCCCACCTGGCTGCCATCCACTTTCGCGTCGACGGCAGCCTGGATCCCGGTGAAGGTCAGGGAGATCGCGGTATTCTGCCAGGCATAGCTGTCGCCGACAAAGGTCTCGGTGCCCATGTAGGCTTTGCCATCCTTCCACAGGCCCCAAGTCCCCTCCTTGACAGCGGCTTCATCCTCGCCGTCCACGTCCACCCAGGGGGATTCTGTGAGGTAACCGAAGTAATCCACGCTGAATTTGCCGGTGGGAATCAGCTCCAGGGTGTGTTCTTCGTATGTCAAAACGCCGGAGCGCCACACTTCGTAATAGCCGTTCTTTCCATCGTTCGCAGAAGAATTGCTGTTGATATGGCCGATCTTCTCACCGTCCAGATAGACGTCCGCCCCGACCTGGCTGCCGTCGATTTTGCCGCCGACAATTACTTGCATGCCGGTAAAGGTCAGGCCGATAGAGGAATCCTGCCAGTTGTTTTTTTCAACAAAGGTCTCGGTGCCCAAATAGGCGCTATTGTCCTTCCAGAGGCCCCAGCCTCCTTTCCGGGCTACGGACGCGTCTTCGCCGTCCACCTTGACCAGAGAATCGCCGTCCGCAACGCGCGCAAAAGACGCAGCCATCCGCACAGCCTGTGCATCCTGTGTTTTCATACCGAAGTGTACGGTATTTGCCAGAAGCATCAGCGTATTGGGATCGTAGACGTTTAACCGTGCTTCATAGCCCGCCTGTGCATCTGTGGGGACAGACAATTTGATGGTGAACGCCTGCGTACCCTTCCGGGCGGTACGGCCTTCCTGAACGGTCAGGTCCACCAGGTTCCCCTCGCTGTCATAGAGGGCCAGGGAAGCAGCATATGCGCGGCTGGCCGCTTTGTTTTTCAGGGAGACGTAGGTTTCAAACGTCTTGCCGGGTTCCAGTCCCTGCGTGCTGCTGGACATGGTGACGGAAAGTGCAGGATCTGTTTTTGTCATGTCGCGCATGACGCCCAGGAGCTTGGCATCCGCCCAATCGGTGTGGTCGTTGCTATTGGCCCCGTTCGCATCCGTTACGAGGCGGAGCTGCGTGGCGCCGCGCACGCTCAGATCGACCAATTCGTTTGCGCTGCCGGAAATTTGCCGCTCATACAGAAGAATTTCTTTATCGGCGCCGTTTTCCGGCACCGTCGCATACACGCGGTAAATCGCGTCGCCCTTGCCACTTGCTTCGTCATCGATACCGATTACGGCCTGGAAGCGCGCGTAGCTGCCGGCCAAGTTGTAAACGGCTTCGCTGTCCGCGTGCAGGCCAAGGCCTTTATCATAGGTGACGCCGCCGATTTTGATCGGGTTCCCCTCAATGGACCGGTCGATCCCCGGCGTCTTTCCGGCCCATCCCTGCGTGATCGGCTTTACAGGCTGCAGGTCGGATAGATAAACAGAATCGGTTGTATATCCGAACGGAGCGGTTTCATCCGCCGCACCCTGGGCTGTAATACCATAGATGGTCGCTTCGTTCAGGAAAGCGTGTCCATCTTCGGGAACTTCTGGGAAGCTGACCTTGACATAACGGGCGCGGATACCGCCTAAATCCTCTTCATAGGGACGGTTGCCGATGGTATCCGCCGTGTAGGAGACGACCTCCGTCCACGGGCCTGTGTTGCTGTTGGAGACTTCTACAGTGTAGGGATAGGGTTCGCCGTCAAAGTCAAGTTTTAATTTGTACATATGGAGCGCATACTCAGTATCCTGCATCCAATATTGGCCCGGGCCGGCGGTTTCAGCCACCCACTTGGTGGAGGGGTCGCCGTCGTTGGCCATTGCACCGTTGCCGCTGGAGGGGAAAACGGGGTGGCCGGTCTTATCCGCCGTGTAAGCTCCAGCGTCGGGCAGTGTATCCGAGGCGTCTCCTTTTTCTTCGACCAGGAAGTTATCCGGTTCGGTTTCACCGTTTTCCGGCTCTGTTTCGACCGTGGTAACAGTGACCTGTACCGGGTACATACCGGGGGCCGTCGCCTCAATGACGGTTGTCCCGGAATAGTAGGAGCGGAATTCTGTTGCGCCCTTCCCGTCGCGCATCAGGTTGCCGCTGTTCAGCGTCATCACTTTGCCGGTGGGGAACACGCCGGGGCCGTCGATCACTTCCAGCGTGACCGTGGGGGAATCATTGACCCAATCGCCGTTTTGATCCTTTACTGTGACGATCAAGTGCGTGTCCGCCGTTCCGTCGTTGGGGATGTCCGTCTGGGAGAGGCTCAGCTCCAAATGATCGCCGGTACCTTCCTTGGAGAATTCCGCGGGTACGCCGGTGTATTTTTCACGGAACCAGTACCACGACTTCAAAGGCAGGCGGCTGTAATCGATAAAGCCCATCTGCGAGAGGCCGGAGCCGCCCACGCTGCCGTGGTGGAATGCGCACCAGAGGGAGAGGCCGGCGCGGTTGCCCTTGAGGGCATAGTTGTAAATATCCCTGCCGTCCTGCATACGGTCAAAGTAGGGCCGGAACTGGTCGTCGGGGTCGCCCCGGTTGGCGGTATGGGAACCATATTCCGAAGCGATGCTCGGCATGTATTCCGTCATATGCCCGGGCATTCCTTTTCCTGGCTCCGGGAGAGCCGCAGAACCGCCGTCTCCGTTGTAGCCGGCCACGTCGCACACGTCCAGGGAGTCAAATTCTTCACGCTGCGCGCCGCCCATGCCCGCCTTGCGGGTGGGGTCGAGCAGATGCGCAAGGTTGCGCATCTGATTGACCAGATCTTTGCGCTTTTGCATATCCGAACGGCCCATGGGGAAGAAAAGTTCATTTCCCATGCTCCATATGATCACAGAGGGATGGTTGCGATGGATACGGATCATCTCTTCCAGGCCAAGCAGGCAGCTCTGATCAAATTTTTCATAGTGGTCCGGATTGCTTGGATAACCGTTGACGCCGTTCCAGTCCGCAGCGGTGTAGGTGGGTTCCCGGTCGTTTCCTCCGCCCATGCCCCAGAGCGCCACCTCCGACCACAGCATAACGCCCTTTTCATCACAGGCTTCGGAGTATGCCGGATCGTGCGGGTAGTGGGAGCCGCGGATGAAATTCATACCCGCGTCCTTGATCATCTGCACGTCGCGCACAAGGGCCTCGTTTGTCACCGCGTCGCCCCAGCCTGCATGGTCCTGGTGGGCATTCGCGCCGAAGAGCACGGTTTTTTCTCCGTTGAGGTAGAACCCGTCGTTCAGGAACTGTGCCCAGCGGAAGCCTAACGGGGAGGTGTAAGTGTCCAGCGCTTCGCCGTTCCCGCCAAAAATGGTGGTGTGTACCTCGTATAGGTTCGGTTCGTCCGGGCTCCAAAGTTTGATATTCCGGATGTAATCGCTCTTTACGTCCACCACCTGTGTGGAGTGGGCCGTAACAACGGCGGGTTCGGACTGGAAGGAGGCCACCAGTGTGCCGTCCGCCTTGTCCACAACCTCCTGCTTGACCACTACGGTCTTTGCGGCTTCGGAGTCGTTTTGCACCTCGGTCTGCACGCGCACGTCGGAACGCTTTTGCGCGATATTCTCACGGATCTCTTCCGACGGGGTGTAACTCGTCTCGTCAATATTTTCATAGTCGTGGTAGAGGGTCCCGTCCTTATTTTTTTCATCAAAGCCGGGGTTGTTGAGCGCCGGCGTGGTCACCGTCGTACCGTACCACGCGACATGCACACTGTCCGTGACGTTTAGATAAACGTCGCGATAGATGCCGCCGGAGAAGTGGTGGTCGCCGGTGCGCGGGGTTTGTTCGGGATTCCATTTGTTATTGATCCGCACCGCAATCACGTTTTCACCCGCGTGGAGTTTGTCGGTAATGTCGAATATAAAGCCGGTGTAACCGCCCAAATGCGTTCCCGATGCTTCTCCATTGACAAAGACCTCGGTCTCGATAAACACGCCCTCAAATTCGATGCTGACGCGCTTGCCGTTTTCCAGCCATTCCTGCGGGACGTTGAACGTCTTGCGGTATAGGCCGTATCCCACGAAAAAATTGGTTTCCATGTTATAAGGGATGCTAAAACTGTGGGGCAGGCCCACATTTGTCCAGGAGGAATCGTCAAAGGAAGCGCCGGTTGCACCACCAAAATCCGGTGCGCTGTCGTCTGTGACCTTTTGGCTTTTAAATTTCCACTCGCGGTTAAAGTTGATCTGCTGCCGGTTTGTCTCCGCTGGCAGATATGGGTCGCCCACGGACGCACCCGATTCCCTGGCGACGGCCTCCAAGAGGCCGGGATTTTGCTGTTCAGCGCGGGCCATGCCGCTGATGGAAAACAGGCTCATCAGCATGGACAGGGCGAGCACGAAAGACAAAATTTTTTTCATCTGTAACTCCTTCCTAAAATCCAACAATATCTTTCTTTGCCTACCAAAATGGTTTCTTTCTGCCTGTACGCTGTCCTCCTTTCGCAAGATCCTTTATTCAAATCCGTTTTGAACGGCAGGGCTGCTGCGCAATCTTTAAAAATTTTGAACAAAAAATACAGTTATTATAAAGTATTATAGTAAGAAACTAGGCAAATCGCAAGTGCAAAAGATATGCTGAATAGGATCAGCAAAAATTATATTCGCCACAGGCCTGGAAAAATCTGTTCTGTGAGAGGGCAATTTGTCTTATGCGCGGGGGTAGGACGAAATGCGATTTATATTGCTGCGGAACACATGTTTTGCCTTGAAAAAGGCGGCATGCAATGCTATAATAAAAAACTATAATATCGCGAGAAAAAGGTCAAAAAAGAGAGATGTAAAGGGAGGCAAAACATGTTAAACACGGACTTTTCCAGCAAGTTTGTCAAAGAGGGGCTGACATTCGACGACGTCCTGTTGATCCCAGCGGAATCCCACGTGCTGCCAAAGGAGGTGGACGTCTCCACCCAGTTGACCAAGACCATCCGGCTGAATACGCCGATGATGACAGCGGCCATGGACACGGTTACCGAAACGGACATGGCAATTGCGATAGCCAGGGAAGGCGGCATCGGCATCATCCACAAGAACATGTCTATTGAAAAGCAGGCCGATGAAGTCGACCGGGTGAAGCGCTCGGAAAACGGCGTCATCGTCAATCCGTTCTTTCTCTCTCCGGACCACTATGTACATGATGCGAACGACATCATGGCGCGCTATAAGATTTCCGGCGTGCCGATCTGCGAAAACGGCAAGTTGGTGGGCATCATCACGAACCGCGATCTGCGTTTCATGACCGAGGAGGATTTTGACCAGAAGATCTCCGCTGTCATGACCAAGGATCATCTGGTGACCGCGCCGGTGGGCACCAACCTGAAGCAGGCGCAGGAGATCCTTCGCCGCCACCGCATCGAGAAGCTCCCGATCGTGGACGAAAATGGCTTTCTGAAGGGCCTCATCACCATCAAGGATATTGAAAAATCCGTGCAGTATCCGAATTCCGCGAGGGATGCGGGCGGCCGCCTGCTGTGCGGCGCGGCCATCGGCGCTACACCGGACGTGCTGGAACGTGTGGCGGAGCTGGTCAAGGCGCAGGTGGACGTGGTGGCGCTCGACTCCGCACACGGCCATAACAGCGGCGTTTTGGAGGCGGTGCGCAAGGTTAAAAAGGCGTATCCGAACCTGCCGCTCATCGCGGGCAACATCGCCACAGCGGCCGGTGCGGAAGCGCTGATTGACGCGGGTGCGGACTGCGTCAAGGTCGGCATCGGCCCAGGCTCCATCTGCACCACCCGTATCGTGGCGGGCATCGGCGTGCCGCAGATCACGGCGATCTACGACGCGGCATGCGTGGCCGCAAAGCACGGCATCCCGATCATCGCGGACGGCGGCGTGAAGTACTCCGGCGACATCGTCAAGGCACTCGCGGCTGGCGCGAACGTGGTCATGGTCGGTTCCATGGTCGCAGGCTGTAAGGAATCCCCGGGCGAGACCGAGCTGTTCCAGGGACGCCAGTTCAAGGTGTACCGCGGCATGGGCAGCCTGGCGGCGATGGGCAAGAAGGACGGCGGCAGCTCCGACCGGTACTTCCAGGCCGACAACAAGAAACTGGTACCCGAGGGCGTCGAGGGCCGCGTGCCGTACAAGGGGCCGCTGTCTGACACGGTCTATCAGATGCTCGGCGGCCTGCGTGCGGGCATGGGCTACACCGGCTGCGGCAGCATCGCGGAACTGCACGAGAAGGCGCAGTTCGTGCGTATCACCGGCGCCGGCCTCAAGGAGAGCCATCCGCACGACATCCAGATCACCAAGGAATCCCCGAACTACTCCCTGATGGTGTAAAGATTTCCCGATGTGGGGATGGGGAAGAGTGCCCGACGTGTGGGGACGACCAACGGATTGGCGCTCCTGTTGCAAGGGTGCGTGAAGGAACTTCTCAATATGTTAAAACGGCGATTTCTCTGGCTATAAAGCCGGGGAAATCGCCGTTTTTTTATTTGACTCGAAAGAGAGAAGATTCCGGATATAAAGAAAGGAATTTAGATAGAGCTACAGGGAGAGCAGCTTTCATTTTGAGCAGTCCGCAGCAACCCGTCAGGAACACTGCATAAAATAGGACCACGCAACTGCAGCCGGACGCATAAAAGTGCGTCCGGCTGCAGGGATTGTATCGGAAATGTTTCAGATATAAAGCGGAATTTTAACAGATTCCTGTTTATTCGAAATTTACGATGGCGTCGGGCTGTTTCATGCGCAGCGCCGCCGTCTCCAAAATACGGAAACTGTGGTTGAAGTCCTTGAGCTCCAGATACCCCACACCAAAATCAGCGCCCACGGCCAAATCCATGTATTCAGGCTCCGCACAGATGAGCACAGCCTTATTTGCACCGAAAACGCCGGTGGCATAGACCCGGCCGTCCACCAGTTTGGCGATGCGGTCCAGCTCCAACATGTTGATTCCGGGCTGGATGCGCTGTAAATCAAGGTACACGTCGGGCGAGAGGATCAAGGCGTACCGGCCCAGATAACTGCTGCTGGACAGGTGGGCAATGCCGTGGGCGACGTCCCTGAAAGCGTCCTCGCCCTCTTTCCAGTTGCCGCGCTTGATTTTAAACGACCCGCTGGCGTTGAGCAGGCCCTCCATGCCCAATTCCTCGCAGCCAAACAGGATAAGGTTGTCCTCTTTCTTGGCGGCCCTCTGTGCGGCTGCAACGGCGGCGGATAGATCTAAGGGCCAGCCGTTCTTTTCGCTCTGTTCGATATCGCGCCACAGCAGGGTGAAATCCTCATAGAACTGGGGCAGTTCCACCAGCTTTCTCCCGGTGATCCGGCCTATGCCTCCGGACAGTTCCTCATCCTTGGCGGCGGAATCCACAGGCACAGCGCTCACACCGGCGCCGAGAGGGCCAAACAAGCTCAAAAAACGGCGGCAGACCAAATGCTTTTTCAAAGTATCAATCACGGCTCCGTCAATTTTCTTCCATACTTCAGGGGAAAACGGGGCGGTCTCTCTGGCTAAATAATCCATATGTTCAGCGCTCCTTTCTTATTCTTCCACCAGGCTGCCTACGGTCGGTCCGGCGGCCGGGGCGGGGGATGCGGGAGCGGAACCGGTGATGCCCAGTTCTTCCAGCAATTCCTTCACTTCCCCTTCGCCGTCCAAAAACAGTGCGGCTTCCTTGGGGTCTAGATACCGCATGAGGGTGATGAGCTCCCCCATGTGCACCTTTTCTTCGTCCCGGATGTCGGCCAGAACGGCTTTGGCGGCCGGGTCGTCGGTGGCCAGATAGTGGGCGTCATACAGGAAGATGGCCTCCAGTTCTCCTGCGATGTCCAGGCGCAGGGCCTGCATGAGTTCGGCATTCGACATCTTGCGGTTTACATTCCCCTGGAATGGGTTGGCAAAACTAGGCATACTCAAAACTCCTTTCAAACTATAATTAAGAATGATTACTATTTATATACAGCATAGACCCTCTGGTAAGCTTTGTCAAGGGTTCCCTGTGTATTTTTCCAAATTGTTCATTTTCTGGAGGAATCGATAAAAATTCTATGGCAAAACCGTCGCTTTTCCATAGGGAAGGGCGTTGCTATATAGGAAGAGTAGAATGTGCGCGGACGTTTGGGGATGTGTGTAAAGGGGCGCGGTGGCCCTTTGTGCTTTGGTGCGCAGAGGGGTTTCCCAAAACGGGGCGTTCAAAAAAGAGCGGCATTGATAAATCTGTAGATTAGACCGCTGAATAATTTGGATGGAAAAGGAAAAATAGGGCATATCGATCGAAAATCCAACCTGTCTTTTATAGCATCTTACAAAGATAAACAATAATGAGAATACCTATTGAAATTAATGGAAGAAGCTGGTATACTGTGAACACTGAAAACCTACAAAACTACTCGAGTATGAATTAGGCTTTCCAGAACAACAAAATATTTTGGCAAACTTACCAAAAGGTAAGGACGCAAAGCCACAGGGTCTAAAGCCGTTCAGGTATGACAGCCGGTTGCAATCAAAGTGGAACCTTTTCCTATACAGAGGAAAGGTGCTGCTTGCAACCGCTCTGCCGCTAAAAAGGCAGGGCGGTTTTTATTTCCCGGGGAATCATTTCAGAATGCTCCTCTGTCTTGCGCTCCTTCCACCCATTCCCAAACGAAATGAAGATGGAAAGGAAGAGCAACATGAAACAAAACAGAACCAAACGATTGATCGCTATTGCGCTGGCAGCGGGAATGCTGTTTACGCAGATGCCCACAGCCGCATTTGCCGTCACAGATCCGGAGGCCAACGCGGTGCAGGCGGTACAGGAAGAGGTCCAGGAGGTCCAGGCGGACAGTGAAGAGATGCCGGACGCCGGGGAGATCGGGGACGGGGAAGAGCCCACGCCCGACGATGTGGTCGTCGCCCCGGAGCACCCAGACATCGTGGAGGATGCGGAGACCGCGCCGACCTATGACGACGTGTTCCGCATCCCGAACAGCGCGATCGCCTCTATTTCAAACAACGCGGGCCGCTACGGGAACAGCGTGATCACCAATGCGATCGACGGGAACCCTAAGACGCACTGGGAGACAAACAAGCCCAACTCCAATACCTTCCACAACATGGTCACGGTATCGTTCGACGACGCGTATGAGGTCGCCTCGTTCCACTTCCAGGCCCGCCAGACGGGCGCGTGGCTCAAGGGCTTCCCGCTGGAGTACAAGCTCTATTACAGTGAGACGGAGAGCGGCGAGGACTTCCAGCTGCTCAAAGAGGGTTCCTTCTCTTCCGCGATCGGCGATATGACGGCGATCGACTTTGAGCCGACCACCATGCGCCGGTTCCGTCTGGAATTCGTCCGCGCCAAGGAGAACTGGGCCAGCCTGGCCGAGATCGCCTTCTATAAGAATGACGAGCTGACCAAGGCGGTCAACGGCGTCTTTGCCGACGACCTGCACACCGCCCTCAAGCCGGAATACCAGAATGAGGATGCGATCCGCTCCCTGATGGAGCAGGTCAAAACCCATCCGAGCAAGGAGTACCTGAACGTCATTTTGAACGACGCGCTGACGGTGCTTGAAAACCCGGACGCGTTCTCGGACAAGATCTTCACCGCCCTGCAGCGCGGCAACATCAACAAGGAAAAGCAGCGCGCGCAGATCCGCACCGCCAGCAACACCTTCCTGCACACCGGCCGCTATGTCACACCGGGCGAGACAATTTATGTCTATGCACATGCTGATGCGGACAGCGTCCTGCCGCAGGTCGTGTTCGGGCAGTTCGCGAATAATCTGGGCGGCTTGTTCCGCTACTATCAGTTGCAGCCCGGCATGAACAAGATCACCGCGCCGGAGGCGGACAAGATGCACTGCGCGGCCATCTATATCAACAACGCCGCCCTTCCCGAGGACCAGCCGTACGCGCCGCAGATCCGCATCGACGGCGGTACCAAGTTCCCGATGTTCGTCCTGGGCGAGAGCACCACAGAGGGCTTCAAGGCTGAGCTGGAGGAATACCTCGAGACCGTCAGCTATAACGACGACGATTTCGCCAACGGCAACCCGAACGGCTACCACTACAACATCGCGGAATATTCCTCCGAGAACGTCAGCATCACCACCTCTGCGGAGGGCGCGCTCAAGGAATTGAACAAGATTGTCAACAACGGTTCCTCCGTCGAGGAGAAGCTGCAGACTTGGGAAGACTTTTACATGGCGTACGCCTGGTACTCCGGCTTTGAGATGGAGGACGAATCCTCCCCGAACTATCGCTGCCGCAACAAGTTCATGAGCAGGGTCGTGGCAAGCGGACCCTTCGCCTACGCGGCGGGAGGCTATACCGGCTACAACGGCGGAAACAGCCTCAAAAAGGACGGGAGCTTCTACTCCAGCTTGCTTTCCTCCGTGTCGAACGGCGGATGGGCCACCGGGCACGAATGGGGCCATATGTACGACTCCCCGCGCCTTGGGATCGCGGAATCCACCAATAACATGTACGCCCTGCTGATGCAGGATATGAACAACCCGATCAACCGGCTGGAGAAGTACAATGTCTGGGCGCGCGTCAACGATTACCACAACGCGGCCGACAAGGAAGATGTTGAAACAAAGCAGATCTGGTTCTACCTGTGCATCGTGCACCAGCTTGAACTGGAATTCGGCCGGTACGACTTCTACGGCAAGGCTTCCCTGTTTGCCCGCCAGAATCCGGACGGCATCCTCGACGGCCTGAACAAATACGAGGCCATGGACGTCGCAATGAGCAAGTCCGCGGGCGTGGACCTGACGGCGCACTTCGAGTATTTCCATCTGCCCATCAGCGACGCGGTCAAGGAGCTGCTCTCCGACCTGCCGAAGCTGGATAAAAAGACCTGGTATATCAATGCGAAGTACGAGCATGAACGCGAGCCGTTCACCAGTGCCGACGCGAAGCCGGTGCTCACAGCCTCCGGCAACGGTCAGATCGCTCTGTCCGTCTCCATCGATCAGCCCGAAAACGCAGTCCTGTGCTACGAAATTTACCGTGACGGCGAACTGATCGGCGTAACATACGACGGCAGCTTCACCGATATCACCGCGCAGCCGGACACCATCTATACTTACACGGCGCTCGCCTATGACCGCGAGCTGAGCGCCTCCCAGCTGAGCGACCCGGTCGAAAAGAACTCCAGCGAGCCGCAGTTCCTGGCGGAACAGAACGCCGTCGTGGCGCTCGACAGCGAATTCGACCCGCTTTCCATCGTGACCGCCACAAGCGCGGAGGGCGAGGACCTGACTTCCGCCATCGTGGTCACGGAGAACACCGTCGACACCAGCGCGCGCGGCGTGTACAACGTCTCCTACGCGGTGGAGGACGCCAAGGGCAACCGCTCCGAGACCTCCGTCGAGGTTGCCGTCGTGAGCGCGGTCACCTATCTGAGCGACCTCAACTGGGTCTCGGCGCAGACCGATTGGAACACCGTGCGCAAGGACAAGAGCACCACGCAGGGCGCAATCTCCGTGCTGACGGAAAACGGCGAGCGCGCCTTTGCAAAGGGCCTCGGTACCCATGCAAATTCCACTATCATCTATGACCTGTCCGATGTGAACGCGAACACTTTCCAGGCGTATGTCGGCGTGGACGGCGTAATGCGCGATGCAAACGCTTCTTCCATCACCTTCGAGGTCTATGTGGACGGCGAAAAGCAGTTCGACAGCGGCATGATGAAGAAGAATACCCCGGCGAAATTCGTCAATGTGGACGTGACCGGCGCTTCCGAATTGAAGCTGGTCGTCACCAACGGCGGAAACGGCAACGGATCGGACCACGCGGACTGGGCGGACGCGAAGTTGCTGGTCGGCAACCAGAAGCCTGTGATCTCCGGCGCGGAGAGCCGTGTATATACCGTGGACGAAGCCGTGGAAGACCTGCTTGCGGGCGTGACCGCTGAGGACTACGAGGACGGCGACCTGACCGATGCGCTGCAGGTGGAAAGCAATGTCCAAGAGGGCGTGCCGGGCGCGTATGAAGTGGCCTATACCGTGGAGGATTCCGAGGGCGCGGTCACGACGAAGACCATCCAAATCGGCATCGGCAACGCCTATGTGCCTGCCGTCGATGTGGATTGGGAGAAAGCGACCGTCGGATATGGGACCATCCAGAAGAACAAGTCCATTTCTGGCAACCCGCTCCGCCTGCTGAACGAGGGCGGCGGGGAGACCGTGTATGAGAGCGGCATCGGCACCCATGCCCGTTCCGAAATCACCTATGACCTGACCGGAAAGAACTTCTTTGCCTTTGAGAGCGACATCGGCGTAGACGGCGCACAGCGCAGGTCCTCCGCGGCCTCCATCACCTTTGAGGTGTATGTGGACGGCGTTCTCAAATATGACAGCGGCATGATGAAGGCAAATACACCGAAAAAGCATGTGTTTGTCAATACTTCCGGCGCTTCCAGCCTGAAGCTGGTCGTCACCAACGGCGGAAACGGCATCGGTTCCGACCACGGCGATTGGGCGGACGCCAAATTCTTCACCTATGTGAACAAGCAGTCCCTCGCCGAGCTGACGGCGCGCGGCGCGGAGCTGGAGGAACCCCTTTACACCGAGGAGAGCTGGGCGGTCTTTGCGCCGGTGCTGGAAGCGGCTCAGGAAGTTTTGAACGATGAGACGGTCCAACAGGGCACAATTGACGCCGCGGCCGAAGCGCTGGAAACGGCCATGGAGACACTGGTCCGGAAGGTGGATCGCACCGCTCTGGACGACGTGCTGGCGTTTGCAGAGCAGGTGGCGGGCAAAAATTATGTGGACCCATCCCTGAATCATAACGAAGCGCGTTGGAATAACTTTGTTGAAGCGCTGGAAGCGGCTCGTGCGCTGGAAGCAGATGCCAGCCAGGAAGATGTGGACGTCGCGAAAGCGCTGCTGATCTACACCCTAGAGGAGATTGGGCAAATCTACGTGCCGGACGGTGAGCCGGAGAACTTCGTGGACCGCACGGAGCTGGACGACGCGCTGGCCTTTGCAGAGCAGATCACCGACAGAAGCTATATCGATCCCTCCTTGAAGCACGCGGATGAGCGCTGGAGCAACTTTATCCATGGGCTCGAGGATGCGCAGACGCTGGAAGCGGACGCTCTCCAGAAGGAAGTGGATCGTGTGGCCGGCATGCTGGTCTATTATCTTGAGGAGCTCGGCCAGGAGTATGTACCGGGCGCGGAGCCGGTCCTCTTTACAGAAAAATAATCCTTTTCCCCCTCTTATGGGGCCGGAGCGCTACGATGCGTTCCGGCCCTGTTTTCATGTGGCGGATTTGGAAAACTATACCGCGCAGGGCGTGAGGCCGGGGAAATGGGCGGGAAATCGCGGCGGTCAACGCTGTATTTGAGCGGGAAAATGTCGCTTTTGCGGTTATACAGGCTGTGTTTTTCTGGATTTCACCATAAAATTGAAAAAAATCCAAAACTTTCTCCCGATAGATCTTGACAAAACCGGACAGGCTGTATTATAATGATAAACGCTTCGCATAGACTATATACGGTTGAGCAAAGCGTTTATGGCGGCATAGCTCAGTTGGCTAGAGCATTCGGTTCATACCCGAAGTGTCACTGGTTCAAATCCAGTTGCCGCTACCATATGGCCCGGTGGTCAAGCGGTTAAGACACCGCCCTTTCACGGCGGTTTCACGAGTTCGAATCTCGTCCGGGTCACCACTTTTTATATTCCCGAGCAAGCGCGCGGGATATGGACGCATAGCTCAGCTGGTTAGAGCGCTCGCCTCACACGCGAGAGGTCATGGGTTCGAGTCCCCTTGTGTCCACCAAATCAAGCACCTATAGCCTGCGCTATAGGTGCTTTGTATTATGAAATAAACTGCCAGGCGTTTGCAGCCAGTGCTGCGCCGCACAAAATTAGGAGGTCGATTGACAATGAAAAAGATTTTTGCGGTGGCCGCGGCTGCGGCGCTTCTTCTCAGCATGTCCGCCTGCGGCGTGGATGTGGGCACGGTTTCCGGCGCGGACGGCACCACCTCCGACGTAATCCTCAGTTCTTCTCAGGGGCAGGAGAACCAGCAGGGCGGCGAAGGAGAGACGCCCTCCCAGAACCCGACCGCGCAGCAGGACAAGGTGGACGACACCCTGGAAGGCCTGTGCAGCTTCCTGGCGCAGAACGGGGGCGTGGACGGCGAGCCTGTGGAGATGGCCGCAGCGTTTATCGGCGCAAAGGCGGGCGTGCAGTACCGGTTCGGCTACGAGGGCAACAACAATGTCATTGTGGAACTGTATGAGTACGATCCGGAGAACCTCAGCGACGAGGCCAAAACGGTCGTGGAGAGCGTGAAACAAGACGGAACCTTTTCGGTCATTGGGCAGAAGGTTACGGACGCGTATCTTTCCGACAGCGGCAAGTACCTGATGATCTATAAGGATACCCAGACGAATGAGAAGAACGAGCTGCACAAAAAGCAGATCGTGGAGCTATTCCAGGGCTTTAAGGCTTAAACGGCGGACTGTGCCGGACGTAGGAATGCCCTGGCGGCTGCCGGAACCTGGAGCGATGAAGTCATATAGAGGCTGTTGTATGGCACGAATGTGCGTACAACAGCCTTTTTTGTATCGATTATGACATTATATGGCCGACAGACATCCTGCTTTATAGGTCAATATATTTCTCCTGCCTTTTTGAAAAATTCCACGCGATTCGACAGTGTTATGGTTAGAAGGAAAAACATGGAAGGAGGAATTGGGATGAAAAAGGTTTTAACAGCTCTGTTGGCGCTGTGCTTTATGGGGATGGCCGGGTGCGGGCACCCTATCCCACCGGCGGGGGCGCAGGTGGCGGAGGGCAGTTCGCAGACGGAACAGCCGGCCGGCAGTGGGATGTCACGGACAGCCAGCGGTCTGGTGGACGAAATCCTGCTGGAAAGGGATCTGCCCAAGATTCTCAAGTATTCCTTTAAGGAAACAGCACCTAAACTGCACGTCAAGGCGGGCGGGGAAGAGCTGGATTACGGCGGCCGCCTGCAGAGTTGGAATGGTGCGACGGATGCGGCGGTCTGCTATGGGTCCTGGTTCCCAAGCGCCGTGCGGGAGGACTCCGGGGTCAGAATCCCCACGGTGCCGATGGGGACGGACATATCCGTCTCGTTTGAGGACAATGCACCGGATATAGTGGAATTTGTGGGCTATGCACTGGACGAGACAGGGGAATATGCGGGGGATTGGAGCGGGGAGGACATCCCTGCATCAGTGCAGGGGAGCACCCTGACGTTTTCTTTGCAACCGCATCATCCCTCCCGGCTGTACGACGGTGTGGACTGGAACACGGAACCGCCCCTGCGCGGTTTTGACCTGGAATGCGAATGGAACAACGGAAACCGCTGCACCTATTATTTTATTCTGCGGACAGAGGCGGACGGATCAATTGCGGAAGGGCCTCCGGCCCTGCGCATCCGGTCAGGAGATCAGGAGATCCCCAACGTTGCGCAAGTAGAGCGCTGGGACGGCGAAAATATGGCCTATCAATTTCCACAATATGAATTCCTACTGCGGAGGCAGACTGCGCCGCTGCCAAAGCTCGGCCCGGATGCGTCGCTGGAATTCTATTTGGATGGACCCGCACCTGTGGACGTGTACATGCAGCTTGACACGCTGGATGAAACCGGTACGGTAATCGACGGTTGCTCGACTTCCTTCTGGCCCGACGATCCCAAGCAGGGGCTTTCCTTTGAAGATGGGAAGGCGGTCCTTCCCCTGACGGCGCTGGAACTCGACGGGGATTCTCCTCGGCGCGGGTTTCAGGCGCGATTGATCTGGGGCGGAATGGAACAGCCGAGGATGGTTACATACACGTTTGTCCTTGAACTGGATAAAAAGTGAGCGCAGCGCGTTGGCCGGATAAAGGCTTGCCCTCTCCTACCATACATTTTTAATGCGCTGTGCCCCAAAGGGAGATTGTACCGTTGCATGCGACGCACAAAAAAGCAAAACCCGCGGGGGTTTTCAACAAAGCAAGGCCGGATTGTGGAAAACATGATCCGGCTTTTTGGCGGCAGACGGCGTTCAGGATGCTGTACCGGAGCCCTGAAAACCGGCTCCAACATGGATTTAACAAAGGTTTAAAGGGTTCTGAACCACGGGGCGTGCGCAATCCGGTATGATAAAGGCAAATCGGACGCGCACATGCGTCCATCCATTAGGAGGATGTATCTTATGAAAAAACCGATCGCTCTGCTTTTGGCGCTGACCCTCTGTGCAGGGACAACCGGCACCGCGTTTGCCGCGGAGGAAGCGGTAAAGGACAGCGCAGCCACAGAATTCCATTTCACCCTGCGCAACGATCCGTCCTACACGATCACCATCCCTGCCCATGTGGCCATGGAGACCGACGGCACCGCTGTGGAGGTAGTCGCGGAGGATGTGAAGGATTTGGCGGAGGACGAGAAAATTTCTGTCACCATCGCGGGGACGGACTACTACCGGAACCAGATGGTCCTGACCGACCCGGAAACCCGCGCCACCATGCGGTATCAGATCATCACCCCGGACGGCCGCACCTTGGAGACCACCGGCGAGAAAGACCAGATGAACGGGCAGGAAATTGTCTCTTTTACCGGCAGCGGCACGGAAAGTTACACGGTAAAGCCTGTGATCGCCTTCAACGTGAAGCCCGGCAGCTATACCGGAACCCTCACCTATGGCATTTCCGTGGTAGAAAACGTGTAACGCCCACCGGTTTTCTCGGGCGGCGGAAGAACTGCCGCAACATATAGTGAATCTGACTGCACACAGAACAGCGCGCTTCACAGCCGTTCCGGCTGCTGAGGGGCGCTGTTTTTAGCCGCTGGCAGGGAAGATCCCTCCGATGACAAGCCATTTCCGTCTATCGGATGGGCCTTCAGAAAATGAGTTCTCTTTTCATTTGGCAAAGGAAGGATAGGGCGAATGTGGTTATTGGGGGCATCATCGTATAGCAGTAAAAGGGTAAGAGAAACTGTAAAAATTTATTTATTTTGTTTATTTCCCTTTCAAACCGGCTGGAAATGCGCTATACTAATCATAAAGTTACCATATTATGGGGTGTTTGCGTCTAAATATGACGTGACGGTGATGCCCAAGGATATGAAGGAAAGAGGGATTCCATTGAAAAAGAAAAAGATCGTGATTTCCGCCGTTTCCGTGTTGTTGATCCTGGCCCTTGTGGCAGGTGGAACGTTTGCCTGGTTTTCCGATGCAGAGAAGGTGAGCGCTGATTTCCGGACGGGCGTACTCGATGTGGAGCTTACGACCAACGGAAGTGATAAAAAGGCGGACATGGATTTTGTGAATCTGCGCCCGATGGGCGAGCAGGCGTTCATCGACGAACTGACCCAGACGCCGGATGCGGGTAATAAGAATACGGACGGCTACAAGCCGGACCCGGTGTATTTCCGCCGCGTGGACGTGAACAACGTCGGTACGCTGCCCATGCAGGTGCTGTTCCGTTTGACCGACGAGGGACCCACGGGGAACAAGGATGTGGTCAATGTGACCGAGGTGGACGGTTCGATCCGCCAGAATGCCGATGAGCCGTATGTCGACTGTACAAAAGAAAATTATAAGCTGAGAGATGTGCTCAAGATTTTTGTCTTTGAAAACAAGGGCACGGCGGAAAAGCCGAATTGGGTGCGCGTGGAAAACGTCAACCTGAACGAGGCAACCTTGGAGAACGGGGAGCAGGCGACCTACCGGCCCTTCACCTCGTCCAATTCCCTGGCGGCAGGCGAGACGGCCCAGTTTGTCATCGGCGGCTTCCTGCCGGGCGAAAAGGCGGGCAACGAGTATCAGGCGTACCACTTCCATGGCTCGCTGATGGTTTCCGCGGATCAGGTGGACAAGCCCGCGGTCTATACCATTTCCGGCACGGTGAAAGATGCGGACGGGAATGCCCTGGCCGGTGTGAAGATCAATCTTCGCAATCTGGATACGGTCACAGATGAAGCTCATCCGGTCACGAATGAATCCGGTATATTCAGCGCGGAACTTCCTGCGGGCAACTGCGCCATCCACATTGCAAAGGACACCCAGCAGGCAGGTTTTTACAAGCAGTTTGTTCTGAATGCAGACAAGTCCTTTGACATTGTGTTGAAGTAACAGGAGAAACATTTTCCTTAAAATATGAAACAAGAGGCGCCATCCATCGGATGGCGCTTCTTTTCATGCCAAAGCGTTCTATGGGATTTTTTGACTTTAAGGATAATTTGAAAGCCCAAAATAGTAGGGAGACAACGGTAAAATCCTTTAAAACGGAATCTAAAATAAATTCGGCACATCTGAAGAGAGATAAGATAGATCTCCTGCTTAGTCAATCCAATCGATGAAAGCGGAAACCTTCTCCAGACCGTGGTCGCCTAATTTTCGTAGTTTCTCGGACAACACGGCGCGGGCTGTGTTGCCGCCCTCCAAAGGTGCAAAAAATTCATCCGGAGATAAACCAAAATAGAGGCAGATACGAAAAATTCCCGAAGGGAGGGCAGGGAACGTCCGCTGGTGATACTTCGGATGTATGACTCACTTTTCCCGAGCTCTAAACTCATGCGGTGTTCCGAGACATTCGCCTCTAAGCGCAGTTCCGTAATCCGAGCGCGGGTAAAATCTTCAAATAAGTTTGTATCACGCATTGGCCTCACCTTCATTGATTATTATTGTGCTCCGGATGGGCCACTATGATGGGTGATATAAATACCAATAAAACCTTTAAATGCAAAAATATCAGCAGTGTAATTATTAATATAATAAAAAGTTGGTGATTATACTGCGTATTTGGAGGCGACATGCGGTGGGAAAGACGTGTTTTTTGATCGGACATCGCGGGTGGCGCCTATACGGCTTGGGAATATACGCAGAGAAAAGTGCGCAAAAGGCCTCTTTCCATCACGAATGTGGCTGGAATGGAACAGAATGGATAAAACCCACTGGCCCGCTATGGATAGCAGACAAAATGTCGTCCATGGTGGGCATTCTTTTTGGTAAGCTGGATTGTTGCATATGCAAGCAGTTTGCAGTATACTAAAAATGTTGCACATGCAAGGAACGGCAGGAAGGCAGGATACGCAGGATGGATGAAAATCAGTTTCAAATCGGCAAACACATTTCCATCGCTTACCGGATGGGCCAGATTTTTTATGACGGCGAGCTTGCGCCACTTCACATCGGCAGCGGCCAGCAGTTTTTTCTGGTGAGCATTGCGCGGAATCCGGGGATTACTTTGTTGGAACTGGCGCAGAACGGCTGTTTTGACAAAGGCACCACGGCCCGCGCCGTGCGAAAATTGGAAGAAGCGGGCTATATCCGTGTGGAGGGCGACCCGGACGACCGCCGCCTGCGGAAACTCTATGTTACCAAACAGGCCGGCCCGATTATCAAGGCTACGCGGGATGCGTGCGCACGCTGGCAGGATATCCTGACACAGGGGATGACCGAAGAGGAGCGCGCACTGGCGGCGCGGTTGTCGGAACGCATGGCGGGAAATGCCTATGCGCACATCACACAGGTAAAAGCCGGGACAGGCTCTCCGCACATTTTAAAAAATCAAGAGGGGCCGCCGGACGGCGGAGAATCCTTGGGTTAAAGCAATCGATGAAGGCCGTAGGGGAAAAGACAGGGCGGGATAAGGGTGTAGAGCGTGTCCGCACTGTGGAAATCTCCCGATCGGCCGGGACTAGACGGATTGTGTTGCGGGGCGGCCGGAGCAAACGGGGCGTTTTTGATTTGAACGTTGAAAAAGCGATGCTGCTGGATGTTGTGTTGAACGCGGTCCAGCATATCGCTGGGATGCAAAACAGGGACGAACAGGAAAGAGGGAACAGGTATGGAACAAGTAAAAGAACAGAGAGAGGGGAACCCGTTGGGACATGCGCCGGTGGGGAAGCTGCTGCGGCAGTTCGCACTGCCATCGGTGATCTCCATGCTGGTCAACGCACTATATAACATTGTGGACCAGATCTTCATCGGCCAGGGCGTGGGCTATTTGGGCAACGCGGCCACCACTGTGGCCTTCCCGATCGTAACAATCGTGCTTGCGGTGGCGACGCTGCTCGGCGCGGGCGGCAGCTCCTATGCGGCGATCAAGCTTGGGGAGAAGCGGGAGCGCGATGCAGAGCGTACGCTCGGCAACGTGTTTGGTTTGCTTCTGGTGATCGGCGTCGTGGGCGCGGTTTTGGGCCTCATCTTTCTGGAACCGATCTTAAAGGTGTTCGGAGCGACGGCGAACAACATGGCGTACGCCAAGGATTACGCTTCCATCATCCTGATGGGCGTGCCATTCAATATGCTGGGCATCGGCCTATCGAACCTGTGCCGCACAGACGGCAGCCCCAAATTCTCCATGTATGCGATGCTGATCGGTGCGGTGTTAAATACCATTCTTGACCCGGTGTATATCTTTGTGCTGCACTGGGGCGTCAAGGGCGCGGCCGTGGCGACCATCACCTCCCAGGTGATCTCCGCCGTGATGCTGACGTGGTACTTCCTGCGCAGGGGGAAGAACATGCGCCTGCACATGCAGGACCTGCGCCCTGATTTGTCGATCGTTGGCCGGGCGGTGGCGCTCGGCATGTCGAGCTGCATTACACAGCTTGCCTCCACATTGTTGCAGATCGTGATGAACAATTCCCTGGTGATCTACGGCGATCAGAGCAGCGTGGGCGGCGACGTGGCGCTCAGCGCCATGGGCATTGTGATGAAGCTCAGCATGATCCTGGTGTCGGTCTGTATTGGTATCGGCATCGGTGCGCAGCCGATCCTGGGCTTTAACCGGGGCGCGAACCAGCCGGAGCGCATCAAAAAGACCTATCTGCTCTCCGTTGGAATGGCCACTGCGGTGTCCGTGGTGGGATGGGCGGCTTGTATGCTTTTCCCGGACGTCATCTTACAGCTGTTTGGCTCCGCGGATGCGAATTTTACCAATTTCGCGGTGCAGTGTATGCGCGTATTCCTGGGTGCGGTGTTCTGCGCCGGGTTCCAGGTGGTATCCACCAACTATTTCCAGGCGACAGGACAGCCAGTCAAGGCGTCCGTGCTCTCGCTCATGCGACAGGTAATCCTGTTGGTGCCGTTGATCGTAATCCTGCCCCTGTTCATGGGGCTCGACGGCGTGCTGTATGCAGGCCCAATCGCGGACCTCGGCGCGGGCGTTGTGGTGGCGCTCTTTGTCGGATTTGAGATGCGCCGCTTGAACCGCTGGATTGCACAGACAAAAGCAGAGCAGGCGGGCGTCCCCACACCCGGCGAGTTGGCACAAGAGTGCTGATCTGTTTCCAGATTTCTTGGCCCCTGGGAAATCCGCAGTCGTTCTACTGGCTGCGGGTTTCCCAGGGGCCTTGCTGATTTTATGCACCAAAATATTATTCGCAAAATAAATTTTCTC